>JACPSA010000011.1 GCA_016193545.1 Chloroflexota bacterium | reverse complement strand
TAGGAATAGCCAGTGGTGTTATAATAGGGCGTGCAGAATAGAAACTGCGGAGGGAAGAGCTATGGAAGAAACCGGGGTTGCCAGGCAGGTTAGTCTGGAAATAGAGAAAGCAGCGGCGCAGAGAGCCAGGGACAGAGCCATGGCCGCCCGCTGGGACCTTGATGTTGCCGTATTCCTGTTCGCTATCCTGATTATCATCCTGATTCTGCTTTTCCAGGGGGTTGGTATTGAGGTTGTGGGGCCGGTGGCTATTTTCGGCTTATCAATGGTCTGGCTGGTGGGCTGGCGGCGGGGCAAGCAGCTCTACCAGCGTTTCTATGATGAAGAACTAGCCAAACTGGAACAGGAATTAAAAAAGACGGTCAAGGGAGAGGTCAAAAAAACGGTGGAGGAAACAATCGAGGAGAAAGTCCAGAAGGCTCTACGGGAAAGGTGGCGGTAGCCACCAGGCTCAAATCATGAAGTTGCTTCGCTCCCGCTTCGTATTTCCCTATTTGATATAAAAGATGGAAATTATTAGGAACCTGATAGATAGACTCCGCCATGTCGGAGTTCTGCTTTTAGTTGGTTTGATAACGATTGTCTATGTCGCTCTGGGTTTTGTCTACTGGCAGCAGGGTGTCCAGCAAAAAAACTATGCGGCTCAGATTACCAAGCTGAGTGCAGTGGTCGCCAGGCCTTTGCCCAGCATAGAGGGGTTACAGGCGGAATACGAGGTAGTCAAGCGTGCTCTGGCGCCGGTGACCGATACCGATGCCATTGCTATGCTCGTTGGCATCGCTGAAAAGAATGGCATCGATGTTAACCCTGGTGCCAGCAAGTTTGTTGTCCCCTCGGGCAAGCTCGGCCAGGGGAAAGTGGGTGATGGTACCTATCAGCTGGTGTCTTTCCGGAATATCCGGGTGCAGGGTGACTATAATAATGTTATGGCTTTTATCGCCGACCTTGATTCCGGTAAGACACTACAGACCATGGTGCTGACTAAGCTGGCTACCAACGAGGTTGAAGTTACGGTTGGGGGTGAAGACGGAGCCAGAAGGGCAGAATTCCGTGAGGTGGCGGCGGCGGTGCTGGCGATGATGAAGGATAATGATTTACTGCAGATACCTTATTCTATAAGTTATACCGGTGGCATAGCCGTTAATCTCATGGGAGACGACCCGAATACTCTGGGGGGGGTCGAAGGCTTTCCCGATATTGATACCACGGTTACGGACAAAGGCTACACCGGGGCCGGCTTTCCCAGAGACGGGTACGTGCTCTATCAGCACGATAAAATCTCTAAGGATAATACCAGCCAGTTTCAGACCATCAACTATATCAATGTGCTTACCACCAAGTATTACTATACCTGTGAGGCTGATGGGACAGTGCGCCAGTTTGACGGGGCTAATATTGCTACTGCCACGGAGTATTTGACCAGAGCAGAATCTGAGATTGAGGTTGTGGCTACTATGGATGTTGATATCTATATGACTAAACCGTAGCTGTGCTTATTTGTTATTGTCGGGAGTAAAAGGAGTCAGCATATAGAGTGATAACTCTTGAAATCAGCAGCACTGAAATCAGAATTATGGAGACGGGGGCGGGCAAGGTGATTAAATGGGCCAGCCGCTCGCTTGAACCGGGCATGTTCGAAGAGGGAGTAGTGTCTAATCCCCAGGCTTTTGGTACTGCGGTTAAGCAGTTGATGAATTCAAGCGGTATCAGGGGGAAGGACATTACGGCCAGTGTTAGCGGGCTTTACTCGGTAAGCCGTATCGTGATGGTGCCCAATTTACCGGAGACAGCGCTGACTCAAGCTGCGGTTCTGGAAGAGGCCAGACAGCTAATGCCGTTGTCTGAAGATGAGATGTATCTCTCATGGCAACCTATTGCCGCCGTTGATGGTGGCCATCAGGCTCTGGTGGTGGCTGTACCCCGTGATGTGGTCGATAGTGAGGTGCAGGCTTTGCGGGCGGTAGGCCTCAATCCCCGTGTACTGGACCTCAAGGGAATGGCGCTGGCCAGAGCCGTGAACCGGGAGCAGGCTCTTATCCTCAATATTGAGGCTGCCAGCTTTGACATCGTTGTGGTTGCTGCCGGCATAACTGCAGTCATTCGTACCACTGCCTGGCAACCGCAGGGCCTGTCTCCGGAAGACAGAGCAGAGCATTTGTCAGTAGCCCTTGACCTGACCGTGGGTTTCTATAATTCGCATAATCCTGGGTTGCCTCTTGAGCTGACTATTCCACTGTTCATTACCGGGGAGATGTCCGGGGACCTCTCTCTGGTGGAAAAACTACAAACTAGAGTAGGCTACCCAATTCAGCCACTGGTACCGCCACTGGAATGTCCACCGGACCTGCCGGTATCGCAAAGTGCCGTCAATATCGGGCTGGCTCTGAAGGGGTCAGCGTCAACTAAGAGTCTGGGGCAGAGTAGCAGCTCGGCACCTGACATGAATCTCCTCCCCCAGATTTACCGGCCATGGCAGCCATCAGCCAGACAATTGTATTTAACCGTCGCTATATTGGCTGTCATCGCCTTGCTATTCCCGCTATACCAGGTAACCGCTACGGCTGCGGGTAAAGCGGCAACGCTGGAAGCCCGGTATAAAATCCTTAACAATGAGCTAGCACGGCGGCAAGCTGGACTCAAGAGCCGTGAACCACTACAAAAATCTATTGACCAGTACCGTACCATTGTCAATATGGGTGGTGGTTTCGCTGATGATTTGGAGGTTATTTACCGTCGTGCTGAGGAGCTTAAAATTAAGGTGGGGTCGATTACTCATACTGGCGCTACTATCACTGTTACGTGCCAGGCAGATAGCTATATTGCTTTCAGGGATTATCTGGCTGCTCTGGAAGAGAGCGGTCGGTTTTCCAGTCCTATCCCTCCCCCTGAAGGTTACCCGTATGTCAAAAGTGGGACGATTAAACTGGAGCGCAGAGCTGCTAAATGAGTAACAGCCAGGCGGGTGGATATATGAGGAATAGTGTTTAAGGGGGGCTTCGCCCCCTTTTACAATCTTCCCTGTCATTCTGGCGAAAGCCAGAATCCAGACTTCGTCCCCTCCCCACTTGGATTCCAGCCTGCGCTGGAATGACATATGAGCGAGCGGAATGTATTTTCATAACAATGACTGGAGACCTTCTGCGGATAGGCTTACTGCTTTATCAAAGACGTGCTGTAATTTTTAGGTTATACAGTTCCATATAGCCGCACTGCGGGCAGGAGTAAAGGGAGACGGAGACCCCCGGGGAAAAATCGGCGTTGGTCAAGCCTCTTTTCACCAGCTCAAAGGCACCCTGGCTCGGCTGGAGTGCTGTCTTGCAGTGAGGACATATCTTATTACTTGTGTAGTTCATCGCTTTACTCCTTACCAGTCGTTTCGCTCCAAATCCGAAATTATAAGTACGAAATCCTGAGCAAATTCAAATAACCAAAATCCAGGTTCTATTTGCATTTGGTTGATTCCAATGACATCATTAGGGAAATAAACGACTTATTCAAAGATGTCATTCCAGCGTCCTTCAGCTGAAGGAGAATCCATTGGTGGGGAGAGGGAAACCTGGATTCTGGCTTTCGCCAGAATGACAAAATCAACCAAAACCGAATAGTACCTAAACATGTTTGGCATTTTGAATTTAGAGATTAGTATTTAGAGTTTGCCCATCTCTTAATTGTCCGTCTTCAACCGGCTCAAAGAAAGAGAGGCGCCCCTTTATCTATCCTGGACGCCTCTTCTTCATAACTCTAATTTGGCCCTGTGGTCGCTAAGCCCGCTGTTATTAGTAGCCGGTAGTCACCT
>JACPSA010000010.1:5931-32137 GCA_016193545.1 Chloroflexota bacterium | reverse complement strand
GCTCAACTGGCTGGGGCGAGCCTGGCGGTAACCCTGTTTTCCTCTTTGCTCATTCCCCCCATTCTGCTACTTATCATCAGGATTATCCGCTAGCCAGGTTGTACATAACCATGGCAGAATACCACTCAACGAAGTGAAGAATTAGCAAAATAGAACTCCGCGCGTATAATGAGAGCAATGAAAATTCCACCTCTAAATCTATTGTATTACAGGAGTAGCCGATTTCTTAATTAAAACAGAGGGGAGCAAAATGGATGGCTTATTAAAAGATAAAGTGGCTGTAATCACCGGTTCAGGGCGGGGTATTGGCCGGGCTATAGCTATAGCTATGGCTATGGAGGGAGTTAGGGTTATCACTAATGACCTGCCGCCCGCCAGCCGTGACCCTGTTGCTTACGTGGACAATGCTGAAACAACTGCCCGGGAGATTAGGGAGAGGGGAGGGCAGGCTGAGCCTTTCTCAGGCAGTATCTCTGATTTCTCAATCGCCCAGCAGCTGATACAAACAGCCATAGACAAGTTCGGGCGGCTTGATATTCTGGTGAACAACGGCGGGGCTGACGCGCCCAGGATGGTCTGGAACATGACCGAAGAAGACTGGGATAAGTGTGTTGACTCTTTTCTCAAAGGCTCCTTCAATTGCACCAAGCACGCCTGTATCATCATGAGAGAACAGAGATGGGGTAGAATAATCAACACGACATCCACCGCCTGGCTGGGAGCAGTAGGGCACTGTAATTATGGAGCCGCCAAAGCCGGAGTCGTCGGTTTAACCAGAAATGTTGCCCGGGAGATGGGGAGGTACGGAGTAACCTGTAATGCCTATGCTCCTACCGCGGCTACGCCGTTCACTGTGAATGAGGAAGTAGTCGCCGGATTTAAGAAGCGTTATGAGGCCGGGCTGATAACTAGAGAGCGATTCGAGGAGTTAACCAACCCACCCCCTCCGGAAACAGTGACTCCTTTCATATGCTACCTGTGCACTGACGAAGCCGCTGATATCAATGGCCAGGTCTTCGATGTTACCGGCAATAATATTGCAATTTACTCGGAGCCGGTGAAGGCAAAAGTAATCCAGAAAAAAGAAGGCTTGTGGTTGATAGACGAATTAATCAAGCAAGTGCCTGAGGTATTACTGGAAGGATACCAAAACCCGGCCCCACCCAGGCCGTCTTAATAACTAGGAAGCGCCCTCGGATTTCAGCCCAGCGGCTACCTGTCACTTCCGATTGTGCCCTCGACTTAAACATCCGATTTGTTTCTGTACAACTGATACTTGACAAGGTATATGATAAGTGCTAGGCTTATAGCGTAAATTTAACGCTATATTAGATTTATGACATATCGCCCTTCGATACGGAAGAATTTTAACCTGCAAATCAGGTAAAATCTTACAGACTATCCCCGATTCGGGAGGGTTTATGAAAGGTGTAGCCATCGTTGGTGCGGGGCAAAGCATATTCTCGCGTAGCTGCGGTATGTCTGTCAGGGAACTCAGCTTCGAGGCATACCAGGAAGCAATGGCAGGGCTGAATATCTCCCGTAAAGATATCGATGCCTCCATCATTTGCTCGGCGCCGGAATATGACAAACAACGTACCGCCGCAGCGTTGATATCAGAGTATCTGGAACTAACGCCAGCCCCCACATTTTATGTGGAGAGCGTTTGCTCATCCAGCAGCGCCGGGCTAAGAGTTGCTTGGTCGCTAATAAAATCAGGGCTTCACCAGATTGTTACCGTAATTGGCTTCCAAAAGATGTCAGAGCTCACCTCACCTGAAGCAGCAGAGCGGATGTCCAGAGGCGACGACATTATGTTCGGCTCTCCTCTGGGAACCAGCATGCCGGCAGGATATGCGATGTATGCCCGCGCTCACATGGCTAAGTACGGGACCACCGAGCCAGACCTGGCGGCAATAAGAGTCAAAAACTCCGGCTATGGCGCAATGAACACAAAGGCTACCTATCGTAAGGCATTGAGCCTTGAGGAAATACTCGGCTCCGATGTTGTTTGCAGTCCGCTAAAGAGATATGACTGTTGCGCCAATGCTGACGGAGCCTCCTGCATCATTGTTGCCAGTGCCGAAAAAGCCAAAAAGATAACGGACAAACCAGTATGGGTAGCGGGCATCGGCATGGCGACATCTGAATTAAACCTGAGTGCCCGCGAATCTCTGACCAACCTGAGCTGTGTCCGGGAAGCGGCCCGACAGGCCTACCAGATGGCAGGTTCAGGCCCGGAAGATATTGATGTAGCTGAAGTCCACGACTGTTTTACTATTGCTGAACTGATGGCTTATGAAGACCTCGGCTTCGCCAGACCCGGTGAGGGAGCCAAGTTACTAAGGGACAGGCAGACGTATTTAGGTGGTAAAATTCCGGTAAATGTTGATGGTGGCCTGTTATCTAAAGGCCATCCCATCGGAGCTACAGGAGGCTCCCAGATTAGAACCATAGTCAAGCAACTCAGAGGAGAGGCTGGAGAAACTCAGGTTGAGAACGCTAGATTCGGACTAATTCATAATATCGGCGGCGTAGGTACGTACGCTAATATTACTATCCTGACGAGGTAATACACCAATGGGATTTGAAAAATTCGGCATGAAAAGCTTCACCTCGGACGCCAAGGTAGCACCCTTTATCGACCACCTGGAACAGGGCAGGATTATGACAACGAAGTGCCGGGAATGCGGGAAGGTGTTTTTCCCACCGAAAGCCGACTGCCCCCGGTGTCTGACCAGTAATGTGGAATGGGTTGAGATTAACGGTAACGGCACATTACTTACTTATACCGTGGTCAATTATGGCCCGTCAGGTTTTGAAAATGATACTCCCTACATTCTGGGGATAGCCGAGTTTGAGGAGGGCGTGAAGATACTGGGACGAGTCAGCAAGGAGATAAATCCCCGGGATATCAATGTAGGCATGAAGATAAAGCTTGTTCCGGTGAAGCTAGCCAACGGACAGGTCATCTATGAGATGAAGATATAAACCTTTGGTAGCATCCGGTGGTTGAGGGAAGATTGATTATCTATGAATCGGAGCTTGTACCAAATGTCATTCTGGAGGAGTCCTTCTTTGGAAGGACGACGAAGAATCTCAGGGTGGGGCTGGTGATACAAAGATAATCCCCGCCACCCTGAGACCCTTCGCTACGCTCAGGGTGACAAGGATGAAGTCACTTTTGATACAAAGCTATGAATCGGAGAAGAGGTAATATGGCGAGGATACCGGCTAAAATCGAAACCTGGCAAATGTCCGAACCGGGAAAACTGGCTCGAATCAGCCTTGCTGTCCCCGAGATAAAACCGGGTGAGGTCCTTGTTGAAATTGCCGGCTGCGGCGTGTGCCATACTGACCTGGGGTATTTTTATGATGGTGTGCCAACGGTAACTGCACCACCGCTGACCCTGGGGCATGAAATCAGCGGCCGTGTAATAGCTGGTGATGGTAACTGGTTAAATAAGGAAGTAATCATACCGGCAGTAATGCCGTGCAATAATTGTCCTATCTGCGCTGCTGGCAGAGGCAATCGCTGCCTCGCCCAGAAGATGCCCGGTAACAGCCTGGGCATTTATGGTGGGTTTTCCAGCCATATCGTGGTCCCCTCTCAGGATTTATGCTCGGTGACGGATAGAGGCACCATTCCTCTCGAACATCTGGCTGTCGTTGCCGATGCGGTAACTTCACCTTATCAGGCAGCCATGAAAGCCGGACTCAAATCCGGAGACCTGGCCATTGTCATTGGAACCGGGGGTGGCCTGGGTTCATACATGACCCAGATTTGCTCTGTCCTGGGGGCTAGAGAGGTGGTCGGCATTGACATCGTCTCGGAAAAGCTGGAGAGAGCTCTGAAGCATGGTGCCAGCCATACTATCAATTCCAGGGACAAAGAACCCAGGGAAGTGAGGGATGAGTTCCGCAATTACTGTCGGGAGAAAGGCATACCAAATAACTATGGCTGGAAGATTTTTGAGTGGACTGGAACCGGAATGGGACAAAGAATTGCCCTGGAGATCTTATCCTTTGTGAGCACGCTGCTCATTGGCGGCTTCGGTATGCAAAAGAACGAGTATCAGTTATCAAGGTTGATGGCTTTTGATGCCGATATTAAGGGGAGCTGGGGCTGTTTACCCAGGTATTATCCTGAAGTCCTCAAGATGGTTATATCGAGGGAAATAGAAATAGCACCCTTTATTGAGACACGGCCAATGAGCCAGATTCAGCAAGCCTTTGAAGACGCTCACAACGGGCGACTGGACAGAAGGATTATACTGGTCCCCGATTTTAGTACTAATTAAAGGGGGTAAAATATGGGACTTGAAGAATTGAACTGGCTCCCCAGAGATAATAAAGAGAAAGACCATCAGCTTTTTGGTAATGAATGGTTCGGCACCGAACCGCCCTGCACGATGTATGAGAGGAAGCCGTTGATTAACGCGGATACCGGAGAAGAAATCCCGGAACTTTATACTGTCTGGATTACTCTGAACAATCCAGCTCAGATGGGTTCTTATACTACCCGGATGATAAAGGGTGTCACCGCCGGCATGCACAAAGCATCCATGGATAGAAGCGTCGTTGCCATCATCCTTACCGGCACAGGCGATAGAGCCTTCTGTACCGGTGGCAATACCAAAGAGTATGCCGAGTATTATACCAAGAGACCCTGGGAATATGTTGAATATATGGACCTTTTCTCAGGCATGGTAGATGCAATTTTAAAAGCCCGCAAACCGGTAATTTGCCGAACCAACGGGATGCGAGTTGCTGGAGGTCAGGAGATTGGCCAGGCCTGTGACTTCACCGTTGCCGCCGATACAGCCAGCTTTGGCCAGGCCGGGACGAGACACGGCTCCACCCCTACCGGAGGCTCAACCAACTTTCTTACCTGGAACCTGAGCATGGAGCACGCTATGTGGCAGGCCACCGCTAATGAGCTATGGAGCGCCTACAAAATGGAGAGACTAGGCTCAATAACCAAGGCTATCCCCATCAAAAAGAATGAAAAGGGAGAATGGGTACGTGACCCCAGGATTATTACCGATAAATACGTTGATAACGGCGAAATTGTCTACGGTGAAATGAAAAAAGGTGACGAACTCAAACAGGCGACCGCTCTGTTGAAACAGCTAAAGACTGATTTCAGCCTGTTTGATGATTATATTAGCCGGATGGTCTGGACGCTCTGCCACACCACTCTGCTCTGTCTGATGAACACCATTGAAAGTGTACGGATGAGGAAGAAACACTTCTGGGACCTGGAAAAACAGTCCCAGATATACTGGCTTGGCGCCAATATGAATACAGAAGCGTTACTTGGATTTAATGCTTTTAACACTGAAGAAATGACCGGTTCAAGGACTATTGATTTCATGGAGTACCGGCGGCAACTGGCTAAGATTACTCCGTATGATGAACTGGCCGGGAAGGTAATGCCCAAGCCCAGGAAAAAGTAGAGGCTGGCAGTGATATGGTTAAAAATCGATAACGTATTTCGGGGTGACGCTTTGGAGTTTCAAAACATTATCATCGAGAAGAAGGAAGGAATAGCTAAACTCTTCATTAACCGGCCACCGGTTAATGTTATTGATTATCAGACTCTTCTGGAAATCAATGCTGCACTGGAAGCACTGGGCAAAGATGACGAGGTAAAGGTCTTGCTCATTCGCGGCAGTGGCAACCGGGCGTTTTGCGCGGGGGTGGAGGTCAAGGACCATCTGGGAGAAAAAATGCTCAGGATGATGAAGGAATTCGACAAGATGTTCCGGCTTTTGAGAAGTCTGGGCAAACCGACCTTGGCTGTGGTGAATGGCATAGCTCTGGGCGGTGGCTGTGAACTGGCTGTTGGCTGCGATATGGCTATTGCCTCCGAGAAAGCGGAACTGGGTCAGCCGGAAATAAAACTGGGCGGTTTAGCTCCGGCAGCAGTTCCCTTGTTTCAGAGAATGGTTGGGGAGAAAAAGGCTTTCGAGCTTATCCTTTTAGGGGAAAACATCAGCGCCAGAGAAGCGGAACGAATCGGCCTGATAAACAAGGTAGTGGCAGAAGAGGAACTGGATAAGGCGGCTGAGGAGCTTGCCAGGAAGCTTCTGGGAAAAAGCAGTCTCAGTGTCAAGCTGGTTAGAGAAGCATTCTATCAGTGCGCTGATGCCGCCGAATTTGCTGCCGCTCTACAGAGAGCAACCGAACTTGGCATTAAGACCTGGGAGACAGAAGATGGACAGGAGGGACTCAAAGCCTTCCTGGAAAAACGTAAACCCGTCTGGAAAAACAAGTAGCTTATTACAGTTTACATTCATTTCGTAATATTGTAGTGGAGGAGTGTCACACTATTGATATATAGACCAAGAGGGGCAATACTCACCCTGTATGGTGATTATGCTCGCCATATTGGTGGTGAAATCGGGATTGGGAGCTTGATAAAGCTGATGGCTAACTTTGGCCTTTCCCAGCAGTCCATAAGGTCGGCGGTATCGAGGATGTGCCGTGCCGGTCTGCTCCAGGTAAGACACCAAGGGGCGAAGAGTTATTATTCGCTAACGAAAGACGGTTTCGGCTTGTTGGATAAAGGAGCACAGCGCATCTTTAAGAGAGATAGGAACCACTGGAACGGAAGGTGGAGCATTGTCGTTTACTTTATCCCCGAAGAGAGGCGGCAGGCAAGAGATCAGCTACGCCAGGAGTTAACCTGGATAGGATACGGGCCTCTAAGCGAGGCTACCTGGATTTCACCTCATGATTTGACTTCGGAAGTAGAGGAGATAGCGAAAAAGCTTCAAATCGTAGATTGTGTCCAAATCTTTCAGGCACAGCACCAGGGTTTCAGCAACTCCAGTGGCATACTATCACGTTGCTGGAACCTGAATCGGATACACAAAAAATACGCCGATTTTATTGCCGAATATCATCCCAGATTGCAGGAGCACCTCAGACATCTTCAAACTGGCGAGACCATAGAACCAGGTAAATACTTTGTGGAGAGGTTCCAGCTAATTGACGATTACCGCAGGTTGCCTTTCTTTGACCCCGATTTACCGAAGGAACTATTGCCAGAGGACTGGCTGCGTTCTCAAGCCGGCGCCCTCTTTGATGACTACTATAATCTGCTGACTGAAAAAGCGGTGGCATATTTTAACTTGGTTCTTGAAGAATACCAAACTGAAGAAAGGGGTAATGGAGAGTGGAAACAATTAGACATTTCAGCGATGTTTGGGAAAAGCGCCATGACTACGCTCGGGACTGGAAAGCCAGAACCGGCGGGAAGGTGATGGGGTATTTTTGTACCTATGTTCCCGAAGAAATCTTATACGCTGCCAACATCCTTCCCGTTCGAATCCTGGGGGGTCATGAACCGCCAAACCTGGCAGCACCCCACATATTTGATATGTGGTGTCCCTTCTGTCGGGACTGCTTGAGCCAAGGTTTATCAGGAAAGTACGATTACCTCGACGGGATAATGATTGCGCAATCATGCCTGCATATGCGCCAGGCCTTTGCTGCCTGGGAAATACACGTACCCACGCCGTGGAAATACTATCTCTGCATGCCTAACGCAGTACGTAGTCCGAGAGCCAAGCCCTTCCTTACCGGCGAACTGGTTGACTTCAAGAAGTCAGTGGAAGAATGGATTGGGCTGCCCATCACCAATAAAGACTTGGATAAAGGGATAGAAATCATGAATGAAAATCGCCGGCTGATGAAACAGGTCTATGAATTTCGTAGGGAAGACAATCCCCCCATCACCGGCACCGAAGCGATGACGATGGTCTGGGCAAGCCAGCTTATGGACAAGCGGGAGCATAATGAACTTTTGAAACGATTAGTTCAAGAACTTCCTAGCCGTAAGTTGGATAGAAATGAAGGGGTCCGCCTGATGATTGTCGGCAGTGAGAATGATGACCGGCCATTCATGGAAATGGTGGAATCAATCGGGGCCACCTTTGTGATTGACGAACACTGCACCGGCTCCAGGTATTTCTGGGATGAGGTTATTCCAGGAGAGAACCGCCTTTCAGCCATTGCCAGCCGCTACTGTGACCGGATACCTTGTCCCAGCAAGGACTGGGGACCGGATGACTGGAATCGAAAGCGGTTTGACCATATCCTGAAGCTGGCGAAGGAATACCTGGTTGAGGGGGCTGTTCTGGTACAGCAGAAATTCTGCGACCCTCATGAAACCGACATCCCCAGTCTGACCAGACATCTCGAAAGCAACGGTATTCCCTGCTACTTCCTGGAGTTTGAGGTTACTGTTCCAGTAGGGCAATTTCGTATCCGCATAGAGGCATTTCTCGAGCAGATAAGGGCTGAAGAGTTGTTCGTTTAGGATTAATAACACTTATGAAACACGGAGGCTAAAAGATGGCAGAAACAAAATATAATACTAAATATAACACTAAAAGTCTGGACTGCTGGCAAAAAGCTAAAGAGCTGAGGTTAAAATATTATAAGGACTACGCCGAAGCTCATGATAAAGGCGCCCTCCGCTGGGAGGGTGGTGCCTGGTCCTTCGATGCCATTCCTCAAGCCCTTGAAGGTGAAGTGTATATGCTTACCGAGGAGCCTTATGGAGCCAGCGTCGCCGCTAATCCTGAGCAGCAGGTTAGATATCAAGAGGCAACCGCCGGGTGGGGTGCCGCCCGCGACCTTTGTTCCTATATGCGCTGCTATTGGGGCTCGATATTGCTTGATGAATATGTCTTCGGCGGCAAGTGGCCTAGGGCGGACTTCATTTTTCAGAACCATATCTGCTGCAGCCACGCCAAATGGCTGCAGGTAGCTAATGAGATAGAAGGTGGGAAAACTCCTTTTTTCTGCTTCGATGTGGGAGTCGGGCCTTACAACAAAGTAAGCCAACGGCAGATAGACTATGTGGTCGAACAGCTCTATGACGGGATTGAGTTCCTGGAAAAACACACGGGCAGGAAAATCGATGACCAGAAGTTAATTCAAAATGTTTACAATACTTACACTTCCTGCTGTTACTGGGCAAAAGTGTGCGAACTTAACCAGACTATTCCCGCGCCCCTCGATGAAAAAAGCATGTATTCGTTATATGTCCTCGGTACCTTACAAAAGTCGTCCAAAGCGGTAGCCGATTTTTATGTGGAGTTATTTGAAGAAGTAAAGGAGCGCGTCGCTAACAAAATTGCGGCCGTAGGTAATGAACGGTGCCGTATTCTGAGCGATAGCCAGCCACCCTGGGGTTTCCTCAGAATCCTGCGGCATATGGAGGAGTATGGTGTGGTCTCTGTCGGCAGTCTTTACACCTTCTCCCTCATCGGCTGGTGGAAAACAGATGAAAAAGGCGACCTCGTTCCTTATCCAACGCTGGAAGAACAGGGTATCACTATTAAGGATAGAGACCACGCCTTGAGACTCCTCGCGGAAGCTGAGCTTAAAGGTAAATTAATGTGGGCGCCATTCTACGGGGCAAAATTGAAGAATGAAGTAGTGAAGAAGATAGCCCGTCAGTGGAAATGTGATGCTGCCATGATTCATTTAAACCGGGGTTGTGAGGGAACGGCTATGCACCAGATGGAACTAAAGATAGCCCTGCAAGAGACGGGGCTGCCGGTGATGACCTACGAGGGGAATATGGCTGATGCACGTGAATTCGATGAAGCTCGAAACTTAAGGCTTATCAATCTGTTCCTCACCGAGACACTGGGCTTGAAAAACTTAATAGGTTAGGAAAGGAGGCGTGATGAACGTTGCCGGAATAGACGTGGGAGGGAAGAATATACACATTGTTATCATGGCCGATGGTGCTGTTTTAGCGAAAGGCGAGGCACCGGCCGGAATCAAAAAAGCGGAAGCCGCCGAGCGACTATATAATGAGGTGCTTCAGCAGGCCGGTTTGAATCAGACGGATATTGAGCGTGTGATAGCTACCGGTAGCGCCGGGCGGAGAGTCAGTTTTGCTCATGGAGTAATCCCGGATGCCGCTACTGATGCCCGGGGAGTAGCTAAACTTATTCCTTCGGCAAGGACAGTCATCGATATCGGAGCTGAAGAATGCCGTGCCATGAGGATGAACGCCGACGGTAAAGTCCTGGACTTCGCTATCAATGAAAAATGCGCTGCTGGGACGGGCACTTTTGTTGATACCATGGCCCGGGCACTCGAGATAACCGTAGAAGAGATGGCTAAGATATCACTTCAATCAACTCGTTCCATCCCGATGAATGCCCAGTGCGCTGTTTTTGGTGAATCGGAGGTAGTCTCACTGATTCACGCCAGGACGGAGAAGCAGGATATCGCCCGGGCGGTAATCGATGCTATCGCTGGAAGAGTCGGCTCGGTGGCGAGGATAGTAGGACTGGAAAATGACCTCGTGCTGATTGGAGGGGTGGCCAAGAACGGCGGCTTTGTCGAATCGCTGAAGAAGGACCTCGGCATGGAGATAAAAATACCGGATGCCCCTGAGTTTGTAGGGGCTCTGGGGGCGGCAATAGCGGCATCCGCAGGAGTGACCGAGGAGAAAGTCGAGGCGAGGGTCGTTGAGAAGGATGCCTATGAAGAAGGAAAGGCTTAATGATGGAGACAAACAAGATGGCCGATGAAGTAAAGGAATTCTGGAGATGGCCGGAGAATCGCTGGACAAATCCAGATATTGACGGGAGACAGGGTAAGACCATCACCGCCGGAGTCGATGTCGGCTCGGTAAGCACGCAAGCGGTGGTCGTGATTGACGGAGAGCTTTATGCTTTCAGCAACACGCGTACCGGGTCGGACAGCCCGGATAGCGCACGGAAAGGACTAAACATGGCGCTGGAAGGTACCAGTATAACGCCGGACAACATTGACTATTGCATTGGCACCGGATACGGAAGGGTGAATGTCCCCATGGCGCAACAAACGATAACGGAGATTGCCTGTCATGCCCGCGGTGCCAACTTTGTTTATGGGCCAGCCGTAAGGACGGTGCTGGATATGGGCGGGCAAGACTGCAAAGCCATTCGCTGTGATGAGCGTGGCAAGGTAGTCAAGTTCATGATGAATGACAAGTGCGCCGCTGGTACTGGCCGAGGGATGGAAGTATTTGCTGACCTTATTAGAGTCCCCGTTTGGGAAATCGGCCCACGCTCATTTCAGATAGAAAAAGAACCGCCTATGATAAGCAGCACATGTGTCGTCTTCGCTAAATCAGAGGTTATCGGACTGCTGGAGGAGGGGCATCCCGACAACGAAATTATGGCAGCGTACTGCGCCGCCATGGCTCACAGGATTTGCGAGCTGTTGAACCGCGTGGGGGTGGAAAAGGAGTTTGCCATCACCGGCGGTATCGCTAAAAACGAGGGCATCGTCAGACGGCTGGAGGACGAGCTAAAAGTCAAGACGATGGAGAAGGTCTGGAACAACCCCCAATACCGTTCTCGGAACTACCCGTTTGATACGCAGATTATCGGTGCTTTAGGTGCAGCCCTTTTCGCACATGCATTGCTGGACAGGGGCAAAGTCAAAAGTGCCCGGAAGCAGTGAAAGAGGAAGATGCAAGCTTTTTATGGCTTTAAAGATGGTTCCGGTGATTGGTTCGTTATCATTGATACGGACAAGTGTGATGGCTGCGGCAAATGTGTAGCCGTCTGCCCGGCGAACGTACTTGAAGTCGATAACAATGAGTATGACCCCTTAAGTGAAGAAATAGTGGCCAAGGTAAGAGAAGCGGAACGCAAAAAAGTCAGATATAGTTGCGCCGGTTGCCATCCCGGCTATGGTGAAGGGACTCCCCCCTGTGTCGTTGCCTGTGAAGCAGGGGCTATCTCTCACTCAGAAGGATGGAAACTGATGTACGGTCGTTAGGGTCATGGCTAGTGATGATGAACTCGGTTACTTTAACTATTGATGATATTCAGGTTACTGTCTCCCCGGAAACGACAATTCTGAAAGCCGCCCAGCAGGCAGGCATTTATATTCCCCATATCTGCTCACATCCGGCTCTTCCGCCTGTGGTAACCTTAAAGCCAGCAGCAACTATTTACCAGGGTAAAAGACACCCGGAAAACAAGAAACCGGGGCTGGAATACGATGGCTGTCAGCTCTGTGTGGTGAAGATTGATGGAAAAGCAGACTGGCACAGAGCCTGTAATACCCCGGTGGCAGCCGGGACTATAATTCACACCAGTACGCCGGAACTTCAGGAATTCCGCCAGAAACAGCTCATGTCTATCCTAGCCAAACACCCTCATGCTTGCCTTACCTGCGCTCAAAAAGAGGGCTGTGCCCGATTTCCCTGCTCCATGAACGTACCCGAAAACGAGCGGTGCTGTCGCCTTTTCGGCAACTGTGAATTGCAGCGAATAGCTGAGTACATCGGCATTAAAGAAGAAACGCCGCGTTACGTATTTGAAGACCTGCCCATTATCAAAGATGACCCTCTTTTTGAACGGAACTATAACCTCTGTATCGGCTGTACCAGATGCGTCAGGGTCTGCCGTGAGGAGCTGGGAGTAGCGGCTCTCGACTTCGTTTTCGATAAAGAGGAGCGAGTTACCGTGGGAACGGTAGCACCAACCTTGGGAGAGTCCGGATGCCGGTTTTGCACTGCGTGTGTCGAGGTCTGTCCCACCGGCGCTCTGCTCGATAAAGAAGAGTACAAGGGAGCCCCCTGCCAGAATGCCTGTCCGGCGGGAGTCGATGTACCCCGTTATGTCCGGGCGATTGGTGAAGGTAAATTCGACGAAGCAGCGGCGATAATCCGTGAGAAGATTCCATTTCCGGCGGTGTGTGGCTATACTTGTGTGCATTTTTGTGAAGCCAAGTGCCGCCGTGGTCAACTAGAAGAGGCGATAGCTATCAAGGAACTGAAGCGATTTGCTGCTGACCATGATACCGGGCTCTGGAAACAGAACTTCAGAAAAGCTCCGGCAACGGGTAAAAAGGTAGCTGTAATAGGTGCCGGTCCGGCCGGGCTAACGGCGGCGTATTATCTAGCCGTTCTGGGGCACGAAGTGACCGTTTTTGAAGCCCTGACGGTGGCGGGCGGCATGATGCGGGTGGGGATACCGTCATACCGACTGCCGGTCGAAGTGCTTGAGTCCGAAATAAAGGAAATTGAGAAGCTCGGAGTGGCGATAAGAACAAATAGTCCTGTCGAGTCGCTTGATGAATTGTTCGGGAAGGGCTATCAGGCTGTCTTTGTCAGTGTTGGTGCACACCGTGGCACCAGTATGGGGATTGAAGGAGAAAACTCTCCCGGCGTGATTGATGGCGTTGATTTCCTCAAAGAGGTCAACATGGGGAAGAAGGTAAAGGTAGATGTTGGGGACAGAGTGCTGGTGGTGGGAGGAGGTAACGTAGCCATCGATGCAGCACGGACGGCTCTCCGGCTCGGTGCTAAAGAGGTAAATATCGTCTACCGCCGTACCTGCCTTGAGATGCCGGCCAGTAAGGAAGAAATAGAAGAAGCCCTTGAGGAAGGGGTAAAGATGCTCTATCTGGCGATGCCGACCCGGGTTATCACGGTGGATGGTCGCTTGAAAGTGGAGTTTATCTGCATGGAACTGGGTAAGGTGGATGCCAGCGGCCGACCCGAACCGGTAGCGATAGAAGGCAGCCAGTTTGCTGAGGAGTATTCCCTGATGCTCAAAGCCACCGGGCAGGAGTCCGTGGTGCCGAACAAATACGGACTGGAGATGGGAAGAGGGGGCAGGATTAAAGTAGACCCGGAGACGCTGGCTACCGCGAGGAAAGGGGTATACGCCGGTGGTGATACGGTAAGCGGCCCGGCATCGGTAATCGAAGCCATCGCCGCCGGGCGGCAAGCGGCCAAGTCTATCGACCGCTATCTGGGTGGTGAGGGGAATATCGATAAGGTGATCAAAGAAAAGGAAACCCCACATTGTCTGGGGCGAGAAGAAGGATTTTCCGAAAGACTGCGGTCTAATCCCAGGCTTCTTCCCCTTAAAGCCAGAATTCATTCATTTGAAAACGTGGGACTCGGCTTGACTACGGAGCAGGCTATATCAGAGAGCCAGCGCTGTCTCAGATGCGACCTGAGGCTCGGGATTGGTAAACCTATCCTGCCACCGCGTAAGAAACTATGGGTAGAGTTCACGCCGGAGAATGTAGGGCAGGTTCCGGAGACCGAGGGGATTTTTCAACTACTGGACAAGCAGGAAAATATCATCTACATTAAAGGAGCAATGAACCTGCGCCAGTCGTTGAGAGAACAAATAGAACTTTATGAAAATGCCCGGTACTTTACCTATGAAGAGGAGCCGATGTACACTAAAAGGGAAAGCCAACTCCTGCAGCAATACATCACCGAACACGGTCAGATGCCAGAAGGAAATCGTGAGCCGGATGACCTCTTTTGATGCTACCATATACGTTAATGAGGAAAGTGCCTTCCCGGAGGAACTAGCCAGGCCAGTCAAAGATGGAGATGAACTTCATATCGTAACGATGATTGCCGGAGGATAGGAGGAAACACATGGCAAGAATATTTAATGTAGTTTGCCCTCATTGCGGTCAGATGTTTCAATGCCACTACGGTGATTTGAGACACAAAAAAATTAAACTCCTATGTCCCTACTGTCAAGCCACCTTTGACCAGGAAGAAAGCCCTAAAATAGAAGACTAGGCAACAAGCAAACCCGTAACACCTTGTCTATTTGCCTGGCGATATAACGCGGCAACGAGCATTTGCTTACCCGCTGGTGAATAGATATTGTTTTGGCAAAAGCATAGCAGCCTTTCCCCCAAGAAAATTAGCTGCGGTGGTTAGAAAGGGCGTATCATACCGTGACAAACAGTGTCAAAAGAGTACTGACAGATTGCACGCTGTGTTATCACAGCTGCGGGACTAAGGTTACCGTCAAAGACGGAAAAGCTGTAAAAGTTGAGGGACTGGAATCTCATCCCCTGAACATGGGTAGGCTTTGCCCCAAAGGCGAAGCAATGCTCGATAACATCTATCATCCGGACCGCTTAAAGTATCCACTGAAGAGGGGGCGGGGAGGCTGGAAAAGGATAACCTGGGAGCAGGCTCTCACCGAAATAGCGGAAAGACTACTAAGACTGAAAAGTGAATTTAGGCCGCAGGTACTGGGTGTTTTCATCGGCTCGATAGGCGTCGAAAATCTGGAAATGTCGGGGTTGACCCAGAGATTCAATGCCTGTTTCGGGTCTCCGAACTTCTTCTCGGTGGAAAGCATCTGCTACCGGATGAGAATTCGAACCAGACAAATCACATTCGGGAGATACCCCACTGAAGAGCTCGATTCAAAGCTTTACATTCTCTGGGGGCATAACCCGGAAGCATCTGACTTTCCCTTACAGCTTCATCTTGAAGCGAACCTGAAGAAAGGCGCCAGACTTGTTGTTATCGACCCCAAGAGAATAGGTCTAGCTGACCGTGCAGAAATGTATCTCAGGATAAGACCGGGGACGGATGGAGCTATGGCTCTGGCGATGATAAATGTCATTATCAACGAGCGAATTTATGATAAGGACTTCGTTGAGAAGTACACCTATGGTTTCGATAAGCTGATTCCCCACATACAGCCGTACACTCCGGAGTGGGCCGAGAAGATTACCTGGGTCCACGCCAAAAATATTCGCCAGCTAGCCCGGATGCTAGCCAGCACCAAAGGGGCCAGCATTTATCAGGGCACCAGTACACAGGACCAAACGGCGAACGGTACCCAGAACAGCCGCGCCTTTGCCATTCTTCAGACAATCACGGGCAACATAAATAATCCGGGTGGCTGGACAATAAGTGCCCGGTTACCGCTGGGAAATGTGGGGAGGGAGATAGAGGAAAAACCGGTGGGAGCCGACCAGTACCCTATTTTTTATGAAGTTTGGGGAAGAACAAGTCCGTACGGCGTAGTAACCTGCGTCCCGGAGAGCATTCCGGACCGGCTAAAAGCTTTCCTGGTCATCGGCGGGAATCCCTTGGTTTCCATGGCCGATTCCAATGCCTTCAAGGAGGCATTCCGAAAACTGGACTTGCTTGTCGTCCATGACCTGTTTCTCACTGAGACGGCAGAGTTGGCTCATTACGTACTTCCTGCCTGCTCACATCTGGAGAAATGGGGTCTTGCCTACAACTACAATGTCTGTCATTGCCTGCCCTACCTGATGTTAAGAAAGAAAGCAATCGAGCCATTCTACGAAAGCTGGTCAGAGTGGAAGCTATTCAAGGAACTATACAATAAACTGGGCATTGAGAATCAATTCCCCTGGAAGTCAGAAGAGGAACTGGTGGAGTTTGAACTTGGGCCCACCGGCTTAACCTTCGAGCAACTGTTGAAGGAAAAACCGGAAGGGGCATTTTACGGGGATAAGGAATACGGTATTAAAGACAATAGCTTCCCCACGCCGAGTAAAAAAATCGAGATTTTCAGCGATACGCTGAAGCAGGCTGGATTCGACCCCCTGCCTACATACCTGGAGCCGAATAAGAGTCCAGTGAGCACGCCACAAATGTTGAAAAGGTATCCGTTAATACTATCCACAGGCTACCGGAATCTTTACTATACGCACGCTCAATTCAGGAAAATCGACTCTCTGAAAAGAAAGAACCCCGAGCCCAGAGCAGAGATAGGGCCCAAAACCGCTGCACAATATGGCATTTCAGAGGGTGATAATGTTATTATCGAGACGCACAAAGGGTCTGTACGGATGAAAGCCGGGGTGGATGAAAGAGTAACCGAAGGGGTAGTGCTCGTTCCTCACGGCTGGCCTGGAGAAGCCAACGCCAACCTGCTAACTGATACCGAGTGCCGGGAGCCGATTATGGGCTACCCTCAAATCAAGGCGCTCCTCTGCCGCATTACCAAAACTACTTAAAACGAAAGCACTACTTGGCGTTTTTCCGGTACTTCTTCTCCCAGATTTTCAAGAGCCCGGCTCTGGTTATCTTTTCAGTAGGACCGGTAGGGAACTTTTCAATGATAAATACGGTTTTCGGCAGCTTAAAATCGGGAAGCTTTTTCTTGCAGTGGTCGATAATTGCTTCCGGGCTGATTTGATAACCTTCCTTGGGAACAATAAAAGAGGCGACTTCCTCACCGTAAACTTCATCCGGTACGCCGATAGTGGCTGCCTCATGCACTGCCGGGTTCTCCATCAACCAGGTAGTAACCTCCATCGGGGAGATATTTACGCCACCCCTGATGATAAGGTTTTTCTTCCTTCCCGTGATGAATATGTAGCCATCGCTATCAATATAACCTAAATCACCGGTGTGAAATCCGTCTTCCGGGAATCGGCTAATCCTGCCGTCTTCTCCCAGGTATCCCAATCCCACTGACTTGCCTTTAACCACTATTTCCCCTTCTTCTCCGCTGCCGAGTCTTTTCCCCTGCTCGTCCAGAATCAACACCTCTTTAGATAACGGAGCCTTACCAATCGAGCCAATCCTTCTTTTTTCTGGCTGATTCAGTAGTTCCGGGTCATTAATCCCGATTAGATTAGTTTCACTACTGCCGGCCAGTTGATTAATGGGAATACCGTACTTTTTTTCAAACCTGAGCAGGTTTTTTACCAACAAAGGAGCCGAACTGCTGGTCATAAATCTAAGCGCCGGAACATCTCCTTTATGCAGCGGGACCTCCTTTTCCAGGAGGAAATTAATTACGGTAGGTACACCGATACATACGGTAACACCGTAATCTTTTAACCATGAGGCAAACCGTGAGCGGGAAAATCTTCTGCCAAAGACCAGAGTTGCACCCGTAAACAAGCTGGGTAAAATAGAAAGATTTTGAGAAGACTCCCAGTTATAGGCACGGTAATCTAAGATAATATCCCGGTCAGTAATCTTCAAGCGGTCAATGAAATCTACCACCATATAATATATCGATTCTCTGGTTTGTACCACGCTTTTAGGTATTGCCGTAGTCCCCGAGGTAAAAACAAGCGTTGCCGAAGCATTCTTGCTTTGCGCAGAGGATTGAAAAACCGGGCTGTATTCCTTTAGACAATTGGAGAATTCGCTTTCCTCGTTATACTCAAACCCGGAATAAGAATAGGGGACCCATGAGGCTTCCCGATATCTGCTATGGTCCAAGCCCACTTCTTTGCCGTGAAAAACAATCTTGGGCCTGGCTAGATTAAGCAGACGGTAGATATTCTCCCGACTTTCCTCCACATTTATGGGAGCGACGATGGCACCATAATTCAATATGCCAAAATAGATGAGCAGCGTTTCTATCGAATTTTCACCGATGATGGCTATTATTTCATCTGTACCAACACTCTGTTCTTTCAAGAAATTGGCTACTCTATTACTCCAGGCACACGCCTGTTCAAAGGTGACGCTCTTCCCCTGGTCAGGGCTGATAATAAAAGATTTTTCGGGGTAACGTTGTGCCCTTTCGGATAGAATGGTGTGAATATCCTGATACTGCCACTCGTGCTCTTCCATTTAGGCTATATATTAAAACTATACTTCTCGTGTTTCAAGTTCTGACAGTAAACACCTGGGCCTGATTAGAAAAGGGCAGGGCTGTAGATTGTTGTCTCGTTATGGAGTCTATGGTAGAATACTGCGTTGCCATTATTGTGACTACGGAGGTTATTTTATGGTAGATATAACCAGCCTGAGGTCTACTCTGGACGAACTAAATAGGAATGGCGAGCTACTGACAACAGACACCGAAATAAATCCGGAAAATGAACTGGCTGCCATCCAGAAACACTTCGACGGAGCACTGCCGGTCCTGTTCAACCGGGTTAAAGGGTATCCTGAAGCCAGACTGTTTACCAATTTGTTTGCCAACGAAGACAGGATATTCCGATTGTTTGGAGCGGACAATTCCAGGGCATTCAAGGCAAAGTGCATTGAAGCATTGCATCATCCCATTCCCCCCAAGGTAGTGAAAAATGCACCGTGCCAGGAAATAGTCATTGACAAGAATGTTGATGTCTGGCCTATCGTTCCTATGATTTCACATACGCCAAGCGACCCTGGACGTACCCTGGGCGGCGGTAATACCGTCGTTACCGGGAAATACTTCTGGGGAGGGAATCATATCGGCTTTAACCGGATGAACTTCCGTACCGCCAACGAATCCACCTTCCAGATTTCGCCCGGCTCCCATTGCGATATGATAGCCACTGAGTTTTATCACAAAGAACCAATTCCGATGACCATCAACATGGGCGTACCGCCAGCCTGCACGCTGATGGCAGGCTCCGGTTTTCTCTACATGATTCTACCCAAAGGGTGTGACGAGCTCGGAGTCGCCGGGGCGATGCAGGGAAGCCCGATAGAAATAGTCAAAGCGAGAACAGTGGATGCCCACGCTATTGCCAACGCGGAGTATGTCATTGAAGGCTATCTGGATACCACCCAGAGAATGTGGGAAAGCCCGCTGGCGCATATCGGACCTATAAATTCGTGGCCACAGCGGTCACCCACCGTCGGGACAGGCCGATTTATTATCCGATGATTGTGCATGGCTACGATGACCACACGATTGATACTCTGATGAGGTCAGCCTGCTTTTTAGAGATGGCGGAGAGGATAAGCCCGGGATTTTGTATTGATGTCAACATCCCGATGTGCATGCCGGAGTGGGGTGGTGTCATCTTCCAGGTAAAGAAGCGGCGTCCGAGGGATGAAGGGTATCAGAAAAACATTTTAAGCACCGCTCTTTCCGCATCATCTGGTATGCGTTTAGCGATTGCTGTGGATACCGATGTCGATATCTACAGTATGGATGATATTATCTGGGCACTGACTACACGGGTAGATGCGGCGACTGATATATTAATTGTGTCTCCTGGCGGAGTGGGACAGACATTCCAACCGGCGGAGAGGTCCTCCGCCGGTGACCGGGAATGGACACAGTCGAATATAGTTTTTTCCGGAGGAATCGGGCTGGACGCAACGGTACCCTTCCGTTACAGGGATGCGTTCGAGCGTGCCGGGTACCCGATAGAAAGGGTTGACCCGAAAAAGTGGTTTTCTGAGGAGCAAATTGCCCGCGTCAGGTCACTACAAAGCGAGTATGCCCGGTCGCTGGCGAAACGTGGGATATAAAACTTGCCGGAGAAAGCGGGACAAATCGCTTGAGAATTAGTGCCATCCAGTTTCGCTTTCCTGGGCCCTCAACGTTCCGCTGGCATTAGGTCTTTCTTACGTAGCAGGGACTTCACTCTATCCATTGCTTCGGCAGGCACCTCGACACGTCTTGAGAAAGGCCGTTCCACCGGCCTGGTAGCATCGATAATCACTTTGGCGGTCATGATATTACCCTTCAGAGAAGGGTCAAGAACATTCCCCTTGATGTTCTTCAGGATGTCGATATCCTCGTCAGCCTGTACACGGGTCGCCACAGACCACATAACCTGCTCCTCGTTGAATGGGTCAATATCGGCATCTACCACGACCACATTTTTCACAAAATCAACCTGACCTAAGGCAATTAAGGCGGCTTGTTTGCTATCCCCGTCGGACTTCTTGTCAATTGAGATATAGCAGTTGAACCGCCCGCACCCGGAATTGGGTAAATGTACTGCCTTAACAGTGGGCACGATTGCTTTCACACTATTATAGATGTGACCTTCTT
Source organism: Chloroflexota bacterium (assembly GCA_016193545.1). Classification (GTDB taxonomy): domain Bacteria; phylum Chloroflexota; class Dehalococcoidia; order Dehalococcoidales; family UBA2162; genus JACPSA01. Next base: position 11,606 of record JACPSA010000010.1, on the reverse strand, counting down.
TAGGAATCGCCCCGAGAGTCCAGTTTTCATGGTGGCCGACAAAGATATCCTGGTAGATGGCATTCTGTTGATGAGTAATGGCTTTTACTTCGATGACCCAGCGATAGCGCTGCGGCCCAAAATAACCGGTAAATTCCCCGAATGGCCCCTCTATTTCTCTGGCATTCGGCAGAACCTCGCCTTCTATCAGGATATCAGCATCAGCCGGCACCATAAAGTCCTTACCCCAAGTCTCAGAGGGGGTGATTCGCAAAGGCTCACTCATCAGGGAACCGATAACCTCGTAGTCATTGACGCCAAAGGGAGCAATATTTAAAGCGCCCAACGCGAAAGCGGGATGGTGGCTAACCACGATGACTACCGGTGTAGCACGACCTGCGGCCTCATTCTTGCGGACGATTTCCCAGTTATGCCGTGGTGACATATGCAGGCCGAGTTTGCGCGGGCCCTTATACATTGTGCGTAAGAATGCGGCATTATAGCAACCAGTGTCCGGGACCCGCATTATCGGAATCATGTCAATATATGGCCCCGGGTCCATATCATGGTGTCGCGCGATGGGGAACTCTCTTAAGTCCGCCTTATCACCTGCTTTAACCACCTGCTTTACCGGCGCTTCATCTTTTGGAATTACTCTCGGTGGCAAGTGGCGGCTTTCACGGTTAGCATATTCCAGACTTAATGGCAGTTTGCTCTGATTTGTATTGAGGCCCATCGCCAGGGCACATCGCTCTCGATTAGCAAAAACATTAGTAACCAGCGGGAATTCAGATATTTCATTTTTGAGATTGAGAGGTTTGGTAAAGTACACTAACGAGCGGGACTGGGCATTTTCCAGATGCTGCAAGATTGCGGTTACGTCAAAGTTGGCCGGATTAACTTCCTCTTCTATTGTTAAGATTTCTCCCGGATATTGTTTTCTTAGCAAGTCCAGGTAATCATTCATCTTTAACATCGTTACACCTCATCTTTGTTCCCTTACTTTAATTACGGTAAGGGTGCTTTACTTCCAGCCTTTTAAGAAATCCCTTATCAGGGACTCGGCGTTTTCCAAGCACTTTTGAATCTCTTCCTGGGTAATATCATCAAGGTGGACCCCGGCAATAACACAGCTCGGCTTTTTCGTCTGCCTGGTAATCAAGTAAGCTGCTTTCTGGGCTATTGCATCATCTTTGTGCCCGAGTCTCGTGATTACTGAAGTCGATGTTCTCTTCTCTTTATGGTCATATTCAGCCACGGCTACAGCGCCGATATGCCCGTTTTCATTGTAGATGGAGACCACAATATCATCGCCGATGCTTTGCGCTGAAAGGCTAACTTTACCCCGACCTTCCCCTCTGGTTAATTCGCGCTTAGTCATTTGTGGTTCTACTTTGCTTAAGAGCTTCTTCTTCAGAATATATCCCTGACCATCTCGGGAGGAGGTTGTGCTCGATATCAAAGATGTCCAGGACTTTGCCCACTATATGGTCGATAAGCTCCTGAATTGTTCGTGGTTTATGATAGAAGGCAGGTATCGGCGGAAGGATAACAGCCCCCATCTCCGCCAGCATCCTCATGTTTCTTAGATGACCCAGATGAAGCGGAGTTTCTCTCGGCAGCACCACCAGCCTCTTCATTTCCTTAATCGTGACATCGGCAGCACGGACTAACAGGTTATCATCGTACGAATTGGCTAATGCCGAGAGCGTTTTCATGCTGCAGGGAATAATAACCATGCCATTCCTTTTGAACGAGCCGCTGGCAAGCTTGGCTCCTATATCCCGAATATCATAGCAGTAATCAGCCATAGCCTCTACCTGTTCTACCGTAAAATCAGTTTCGTACTTGATATTCTTTTTCCCGGCTTCAGATATTATCAGGTGTGTTTCGACATCTTTCCTGCCTGATAACACCTCAAGCAATCGGATACCGAGTATTACACCTGAGGCTCCGGTTATTCCAACTATTAATAACAACTGCGCACACCCCTTCTTATCTTTGAGCTTTTATCGTCTCACTATGCGGAGTCCCGACTTCGATTTCTCCAGCGTCTCCGGTTATTTTAATAGCCCAGGTCTGGGGGTACAGGACACCTGTCCACGACCTGACATGTAAGATGTCTCCTCCCGGTAGCCGTTTGGGGTCACTGGATAGGATAGCCTTGACAATGCGGGCGCCATATTTATGACGGCCCGGGGTCAGGTCCTTGATAGTAAGTGCAGTCTCTTGATTTTCAACAAGGTCTTTAATGTCAGGAGTAAAAGTTACATATTCCATTCTTATTTTTTCTCCTTAAAACCGAAACTCTTCCAATTTGCTACTACCTTCTTCTTCAGTTCCTCGGGAAACATCGAATCGAAAGAGTTCTTGACGGGTACCTCATTAATTTTATTCAACTCCGGAGGCCAGGTACAGTCGAACAAGGCGATAGCGCCTCTATAGGCTCTTCTTTCTTGGGCGTTATAAGCAGGTGTCAGGGCATTTCCTCTAGGTGGTTCAATCTCTTCACAGAAGATACCCCGGATAGGATGGCACTTGGTAGCGAAGGCGTGAATAACCTGGTCAAAATCGAATGGGTCGATGTCATTGTCAACCACTATTATCTTGTTGACATCGGCTCTACGGGCGGTAAGCACGTCTTTAATCTGCTTGGCGACATCATTGCCTCCCCTTTTAACACCGACGACCACGATATGGGTTACGCCGTAAGGCGGGACATACACTTCGGTAATGGGTATTTCATGCCTTAGTAAGCGCCTCTTCATCGCCAGGGCGGCAGTCAATGAGGCGGCTATCGAGCTATCATCCGGTGGAACACCGAGACTAATCATAGTGAAGATGGGGGAGTTGCGATAGGTAATGGCCTTTACCCGCCACAATACGCCACTTTTGGCTCCTTCCATGCGGTACCCGGGATATTCCGCAAATGGCCCCTCCTGAGCAGTCCTGTCCGGATAGATTTCCCCCTCAATGACTATCTCAGCATTGGCCGGCACGAGCAGGTCATTGGTCTCACATTTTACTAATTCTATGGGTTCCTGCCGTAGTCCTCCAGCAAAATCCACCTCGTCAGCGCCTATCGGTATCGCATCCGTTGCTACCATGTTGCAGAGAGGGTCTGTCCCCAGAACCAATGCGATTGGCATTGGCTTATTCTGCGGCACGTACTGCTTGTGCAGTACCATACCGAGATGACTGGAGTATCTCGGCCAACCGACGATATGATTTTTGTTATGAATCATAAACCGATACATGCCCCAGTTAGTCCACCCGTTTTCAGGACTCTGGGTGACGGCAAACGCCCAGGTGCCGATATACCGTCCGCCGTCTCCATCGTGGATGTACGGAGTGGGTAGGGAGAATAAATCAACTTTATCACCAATTATTTTATTCTGTTTGCAGGGTCCGTCAGCTGTTATTACAGGCTTAATTGGTTGTTTAATCCGTCGCTCGTACTCAGCGTATAACTCCTTTACAGGAGTTGCCGGGTCAAGTCCCATGGCAATAGCTACTCGTCGGAACGTACCGAGCATACCGCCAAATATGCGGAAGCCATCGTAATCCTTGATTTTTTCGAATAAGACAGCGGGACTCTGTAGCTCATAGGCTCGCCGGCCAATAGCGCCCGCCTCCAGGTCCCAATCTACTTCCTGCCGGATATGTACCACATCACCGGTTTTTGCTAAAGTCTTGATAAATTCGCGAAGGTCCTCAAATGCCACTCTTTCCTCCTTGTCATACTTTGGTTTTTACTTAGCTTTAAGTATTACTGGTTTGTCCCAGAAAGTGACCGGGTAATTATTCCCTCAGCTTTGAGCTTCGCATCGATGTCCTGGCGAAGCAGTTTCTTGTCAACCTTCTGTCCATCGGCTACCATCGGCAATTTATCCAGGATTTCCAGTCTTTCGGGCAGTTTGTACGGTGGAATATCCTTCTCCTGCAAGAAAGAGACTATCTCGGTCAAAGTAGGTTCTTGATTCGATTCAGGTATAATAAAGGCACATATTTTTTCACCCATGATAGGGTCATGCATACCGATGATAGCAACGTCTCGTACCTTAGGGTGAGTGATAAGGATATTTTCGATTTCCTTAGGGTAGATATTCCAGCCGCCTCGAATAATGATGTCTTTCTTGCGGCCGACAATGACCAGATTTCCCTGCTCATCGAATTTGCACAGGTCACCCGTCTTAAACCAGCCATCCCTAGTCCAGCTTTGCCAGGTCGATTCCGGGTCATTGTAATAACCAGAGCTACAGGCTGGGCCTCTTCCCCACGCCTCGCCTACTTCCCCATTAGGTACTTCTTGCCCAGCTTCATCAACCAGCTTGATTTCAGTCCGGCCCCGCGGTTTACCGACCGTGAGTAACCTTACGTCAAGGGGGTCATTCACGCCGGTAGCAACGATACCTCCGAAATCGACCCCGCCATACATATTGACTACTTTCACTCCGGTTCTAACCTCAAATTCTTTTCCAACCTGGTAGGGAAGTTCCGCCCCGGTACACCAGAACGCTCGTACCGAGCTCAGGTCATAGCGTTCAAGGTCAGGATGCTGCAACAGCAAGGCTAACTGAGCAGGCACACCGCAGGCGATTGTTGTCCGTTCCTTCTGCAGTAACTTGAGCGCATCTTCAGCGGTGAAACGCTCCAGGAAAACGACCTTAGCGGCTACCAGCGGTGCGGCGAAATAGACCGGTATATTAGGTCCGGTGGGAGCCGGGGAAAGGGCAGCGATGACATCATCACCGGTAAGGCGCAGGGCTTCAATAATCCCGTTGCCAAAGGTCAGGCGAGCGCACATTGTATATTCGGCGAACTTGGGCAAACCCGTGGTTCCGGTGGTAGAGTTAATTAATGAGACCTCTGTCGGTTTGTAGCGCGCCTCCGAGAGACAATCTTTAGCATACTTATCCTTGATTGGTTGCTGAGTGATGCGAGATAGGGAAATCGCCCATTGAGGTATTTTCTTGCCAACAACAAAGACCTTCCTTAACCCTGGTACTCGGGGGCGAATTGACTCAATCATTTCGAGGTAATTATAGTCTCTAAACTGGTCATGAATAACCATAGCCACCGCCCCGGTTTGTTCGAGCAGGTACTCCATATTCCGTTCGCTTATGGTTCTCAGCACTGGTAGACATAGCACCCCTGCCTTCTCACAGGCGACCCGGGTAAGACACAACTCCACGGAATTTACCAGTTGCACAACAACCAACTCATCCCGTTTGATTCCCTGTTCCAGAAAGCCGAGGGCGATTCTATCCGTCCATTGCTTGGCTTCGCCCCAGGTCAGGGTGGTCTTGGAGTCGGCTATTGCCTCTTTCTGGGGATAGTCTTTCGCATTACGGTCCCAAAATTCAGATAGACCCAACTGTTCCCAGCAGCCTTTAGCGGAATATGCAGCTATCAATTCTGGAGTGTACCGAGTCGGTTTAGCCATCTAGTTACGACCAATCCCTTCCTGATTAAACCACCGTACCACAGGCTAGCATCTCAAACAGCTATGCCCGAATTCATCTGTCAAGTGAAGGACTGCCGTCCGCTATGCTGGTTATCATCCGTTAAGACGAACCGTAATTGTTGCAGCGATAGTTTAGCAATGCCCTGTCCTTTCGTCAAGTTCTATACGGGGAAACCCAATTCGGCAACAACTGTGGCGCAACCGGTTTCCTTGACACTGGATATAGCGT
>JACPSA010000010.1:1668-5910 GCA_016193545.1 Chloroflexota bacterium | reverse complement strand
GAAGGAGGTGGAAATGGCATATTATAAGGACTTAAGAGAATATATCAAAGCTCTGGAAGAAAACAACCATTTGGTAAGGATAACCCGGAAGATAAACAAAGATACGGAATTGATGCCTCTGGTCAGGTGGCAGTATCGCGGGCTTAGTGAGGCTGATAGAAAGGCTTTCTTATTCGAAAATGTTACCGATGCTAAGGGCAAGAAGTACGATATGCCAGTTTTGGTTGCAGCCTATGCCGGGACAAAGAAGATATACGCTCTTGGTCTAATGTGTGACCCAAATGAGATTATGGATAAGTGGACTTATGCCCGAGCTAATCCCATAGAACCGAAATTAGTCGCCCGAGGTCCAGTCCAAGAAGAAATACACATGGGTGATAAACTACTGGAGCATGGCGGCTTGGATGAGATTCCGGTCCCGATCTCCGACCCCGGATTTGACAACGCACCCTATTTGTCTGCTCCCTTCTGGGTAAGCAAGGACCCTGAAACAGGCGTTGTCAATGTAGGAACATATCGGGCAATGCTGAAAAGCCAGACGAGGTTGGGGATACTTTGTCTGCATCCGCAGCACATGCGGCAACAATGGCAAAAATGCAAAGAAATGGGTTACTCTTCACTACCGGCTGCCGTAGTTCTCGGTGCCACTCCCAATGTTGCCTATTGCTCTGTAGCCAGGTTGCCGTTCGGCGTCTCAGAATATGGTATCGCTGGTGGACTTGCTGGAGCGCCAGTAGAGCTAGTAAAGTGCCAAACTGTTGATATTGAAGTCCCGGCTACCGCAGAAACTGTAATTGAAGGAGAGATACCAACAGATTACTTGGAGCGGGAAGGGCCATTCGGGGAGCACACTGGTTATACTACGGGGGAATATTTTAGTCTTTATATGAATGTTAAATGTATCACACACCGGAAAAACACGATCCATGCTGCCTTCATTAGTCAATTCCCACCCAGTGAAAGTAGCGTGCTGAGAGGTGTGGCACAGGATGCCGCTATTTACCGGCTTTTGAGACATGATTGTAACATACCTACTGTACTGGATGTGCATTGGCATCGGGAGAGCGGCTCTAACCAGTGGTGCGTGATAAAGATGAAAAAAAATAATGAGGCTCAGCCATGGCAGGCTCTATATGCCGCCTCCGGTTATAACCCCGGCATTGGCAAAACGATAATCGTTGTCGATGAAGACGTAGATATTTATGACCCTGATTCTGTAATCTGGGCTATCTGCTATGGGGTCCAGCCTCACCGTGACACGAAGGTTATTCCTGGTAAGCTTCCCGCGCTCGACCCATCATCTGCCCCGATGGATAAGATTATGACCGAGGCTGCGCCGGGCTCAGCATTACTGATAAATGCTACGCGGAAATGGCCTTACCCTTCAGTAGCGCTACCGGCACGGGAGTTCATGGAGAGAGCCAAGAAAATATGGGAGGAGGAAAAGCTGCCCAAACTCACGCCAAAGGTACCCTGGCACGGCTATGAACTGGGTCTCTGGTCAGAGGAGAATAGGGAAGAGGCTAAGTTGGCTGTTAAAGGCGAGCATTACCAAACTGGTGAGAAGTTGACTAAGAACAGGCTTAAGGTGTAACCGTACAGACAGTAAGACAGGTCAAAATACAGCTTGAGCGGTGGCATGAAAGAATCCACCGCTCAAGCTGTTTATCAGGCGTTTTTACCGCCGGCCCTATTTATAGGAGCTATACTCATAGTACTGGTAGGGGAATACTCGTTTTGTAATTGGTTGAAAGTAATTAGCTCTGAGTCCGAAATGGATTCTCAACTGTTGCGCTTCAATGTTTCCGGTATTGAAATGCTCGTGAACCGTCTGTGGTCCCTGGACGTGAAAGCACGTTCCCTTCTTCCAGGGTATCCTTTCTCCATCAACTATTGAATAGCCTTCGCCTTGCAATACATATAACACAGCTTCCATGTGAGCATGCTTCCCGCTGTGCATCCCTGGTTCGTCACAAAGGACGGCGGTAATCTCCACTTCCCTCGCTTTAAACTTATTCCGTGGGTCCCACATAAGCTGAATCTCTCGTGAGCGATGCCCGGCGATTCCGGCAGTTCTCATCTCTTTAGCCATAGAGTTAAAAAACTCGCCCCCTGCCTTAGCCCGGAATGCGCCTTGTTCTTTGGCTGAGACTATCGGCGCATCCTTGGCCCTCAGGACTATCCTGCCATATTCAGGATGGATTTCCGCTTCCGCCATCTTAAACTTCTCCGTTTCACCGATGGCAGTTTCTCCAGCCTCTTGATATTGCATGACCTTAGCCAATCCGGCAAATCTCTCCAGGGGAAGCGCCGTTACCGAAAAGTAGCGAACGGTGTCTTCGCCCATGTTGAAATGCTGATGCACTGAGCCGAAGGGCATAAAAAGGCAACTGCCGGTTTCCCAATCATATCTCAGGTCATCAACGACGCTAAAGCCCTGGCCTTGAACAATATAAATAGCTTCCTCACCGTGAGAGTGTTTACCTGTATGGCACGCCCGTGGAATCTCTGCCAGCATGGTCACCCCCGAAGTAATAGACCCGATTTCCCGTGCACAAAGCAGTGCTGCCCTGAAATCCTGTTTAGTTCGTATCCATTCAAGGTCCTCTTCGTTTATGCATTTCCTGGCTGTGGCACGCTCCTCCTGCTCAATATCCCAATATCTCAGCCACTCATCGTAAAAATTAGCCATTTCCCCTCCTTATCTTTGTTCATCTCCAGCATTTAGAGCACGATTGGCAATAGACAGGTTAGCTTGTTGAATAGCTCTTGTCAAGTTTTGTAAATCCATAAAACCTCCTGGCACTATATGTCTCTGTAGTCCCTTTAAATGGTATTGCGCCAGAGAATTGAAGCAGGCTTCTATCCTTAACAAGCTTGGCTAGGGAGACTACAGTGGCGCATAAGCGAGATGTGGATTATTTGCCAAGAGGGAGACCAATGATACAGCGGGACTTCGTCGTTTTAGTTGATGAGTATGGCCATGACCTGTTTAATCCGGATGGTCGGCTTTCGACAATGGAGAAAATGGAAGCTCATCGTCACGGATTGCTACATAGAGCGGTCTCTGTTTTCGTGTTTAATGATAGAGACGAGCTTTTACTTCAGAAACGTGCTGCCAATAAATATCACTCTCCACAAAAGTGGTCAAATACTTGCTGCACTCATCCTTCACCAGGTGAAATACCCATTATGGCCGTACAGCGTAGGCTTGCTGAGGAGATGGGGCTTGCAGTCCCATTGACCGAGGTCTTCACTTTTTCCTATCGGGTTGATACTGGTAATGGTCTCATAGAGAATGAGTTTGACCACGTCTTTTTCGGACTCTCGAGTCAGAACCCGAAGCCTGACCCTGATGAAGTATCTGATTGGAAATGGATAACAATGGAAGAACTCGGGCAAGAACTAATCAGAAACCTTGGAGAGCATAGCTTCTGGCTGCGACAATGTTTCGGTAAGGTAATTAAACATAAGTTACATGGGGCAGTGAACTAAACGAGGAGGCAGAGGAAAAGGCTCTATTCTTGGCTAAGTAGTCCGAGTTGACTATAACCTCATACTTAACTTCCAGTTTGTAAATTGGTACTATCGGGAATATCTTTATCACAGAAGTCATAGCGTGTCAATTGAGATGGAGAAAACAGAAGGGTAGGATGTTCGGTAAGGAACTCATCTTTTATTCGATTGCCGGCAGTGTGATTGCCTTAATAGCTCAAATGGCCGGGGCGAACCTGACGGTAATTCTGTTCTCCTCTTTGCTGATTCCACCCATTCTGCTACTTATCATCAGGATTATCCGCTAGGTTTTACATATTTTATTACTAAAGTGGGCCATTCGGAACAGTTCCCGAACTTTTGTTTGAGAAGAAACAACTAATACCGGCGGTACAGCAGTTGCTTGCATTCTATCTGAAACCCGCAAATAGCTTGTTGCTACTTGGAACGCTTGTTCAACAACATCCAGAAAAATTTAATACCACTCATGGACGGGAGCTTGACATTCCAGTTACTGGAAGGTATATGCTGGTTGTAGAGAAGCTGTGAAGTGGCAATTTTGACAAGCTATTTCATGTTGATGACTTAGGAGGCGAAAAATAATGAAAGCAGGATTAACTATTGGAGAGCTGGCAAAAGAACTCCGTCTCAACCCAAAGACCATCAGATACTATGAAGAGGTTGGGTTGTTACCCCAACCACGGAGAAGTGAATCTGGGTATAGGCTGTATTCCAGATACGAGATAG
>JACPSA010000010.1:0-1643 GCA_016193545.1 Chloroflexota bacterium | reverse complement strand
TACGAGATAGAACGTCTACGGCTGGTCAAGAGGGCAAAACTCCTTGGCTTATCTCTTGCTGAAATTAAGGAGCTTGCGGAATACGCTATCGACGGGCATTGTAGTGCCCTAGAACATCGTTTGCTTTCGCTCGTAGAAGCAAAGCTTGGCGAGATTGACCAGAAGATACAGGATTTGACTGCGTTTCGGGAAGACTTGACTCAATACCAACGTGACCTCTCGGTTAGATTAGCTTCTATTGCCCGAAAAGAGCCTAGGCAAACGATACCCGCTTCTTGCAACTGCATTGGTGAAGAGGTCGACAGATTCAGAGAATGAAGTTTTGCTTAACTTATAGTGCTTTCGCAGGGCCCTGCAAAGGTAAATACAAAAGAAAGGAGGTAGCGACGATGGCAAACAAAAGCAAGAAGGAGCTCAAAGCCACCGCTTCTGAAGCAAAGTGTGGCTGTGGTTGTATTTCTGTGAAGAAATAGCAAAGGGGGAGGAACTTAAGATACGGTAGGTTCCTCCCCCGATTCTTTTTGAGTTGTTTACATAGGTTATCTAAGTGTTAGCAGATTCTTGGTAATTCAATTACCTATGGTGGGCCAGACAGGACTTTTGCAAAACCAGTTGAAAGCTTTTTTGAACTATCTATAATTGCCGCTCCCTCTTTCCGCGAGGGACGCGGTAATGAACCTAAATGAGCACTCTCATCGCTATCTCATCTTTGACTTAGCGCGCTTCCTCATAGAGCTTCGCCACAGAAAACCATCTGGCCGCGGTGCTAATGAACGCGACCTCGATGTCGACGGGCTTCAGCGGCATTTGACCACCGATTCCGCATCTGTACTCAATTCATTACTGGTCTTTTCTGCCAACAGCCGTTCACCTCCGTAGGCAACAGTTATCATCCCTGCATGCCTAGAATGCGGTTTTCAAGCAGGGAACTGCATAGCAAAAAAACAATTTAGGAGGAACAAATGGTTGATAAACAACAACAGGATGACACGATTAAAAGTCGCATAATGGCGCTGCTTCAGAAGGGTTATACCCGAGGTCAGCTCATCAGCGACTTCAGTTTTGCCGAGCGCACTGTCGATAGTGCCATAAAGGACTACAAAGAGCAAGAGGGCGCTGAAACAGGTGAGCCAAAGAAGAGTGAAGAGTTTGACCCAAAGGCCCTTGCCTTGCCGGCCAAGCTGGATATCAAGCAGGTTATTGCTCCCGAATACCTTATCAAGCACCTGTCTTTCGTTAACGGGGACCAGCGCCAAACATTCATTGACGCCTTGCTGGTATACGAGTCTGCCCGCCGGTCAGTAATGGAGGACATTGTCATCCTTCAAGGGCTAGCCTCGGCCCAGGCACAGATAACGGATACACAGATAAAGCTTCTGCGGGAAGCCAAAAGCGACAGCAAAGAGGTGGCCCATGCCGCCGCGGAGGAAGCTGCCTGGAGAGTCGGACAGCAAGTTCAGGAGATAGCGCGACAAGTTGGTAAACCCGAGGGTCCGAATCCTATAGCTTCCATGCTTACCAACACCATGCAGCCTTACTTCTCCCAGGCACTATCCCAGATGTTCAACATGTTCGGAGGAATGGTTATGCCGGGCGGGATGATGCCACCAGTTGGTCAACCGGGGCAAGTACCACCAGGCGGC
>JACPSA010000009.1 GCA_016193545.1 Chloroflexota bacterium | reverse complement strand
GCTAACCCCGGAGGCTGGGTTCAGGCACTATTTGAAGCCGTTTATTCTTTCATCAAAGTTTACCCGCCGGAACCGATACAGAAATTGGGAGCCAGGGCATATCAGGACTGGCGGAACTCGGTTGGCACGGGAGCCTTTATGTTAGTCGATTTTATTCCCGATAGTTCAGCGACCTTCGTCAGAAATCCCAACTACTGGATGAAAGACCCTGTTGGCCCGGGGAAGGGAAACCAGTTACCCTACCTGGATGGCGCCAAGATTCTCGTTATAGGAGATAGGTCAACCCGGCTAGCGGCACTGCGGACGGCCAAGACTGATTGGGTGGCACGTGTTAAATGGGAGGACTTCGAGAGTATGATAAAGATGAAGCCCGACCTGAAATACAAGAAGGAGTTCGTCTCCGATGTGCTGGGACTAGCACTGAGGCTGGATAAACCGGAGCAGCCCTGGTACGATATCAGGGTGCGGCGGGCGCTACAGATGGCGATAGACTTAAAGACGCTGGTCAAAGATTACTTTGCTGGTGAACATGCCCAGTTGTTCGCTTACCCGGCACCGACCATGAGCATGTATAAATCTCAGCAACTTCTTCTTGAGGAGACGTCCCCGATAGTCCAGGAGATGTTTAGCTATAATCCTGAGAAAGCCAAGAAACTCCTGGCTGAGGCCGGCTATCCCAATGGCTTCAAGATGGAAGTGATTGTTAATGGTTCTGAACCGGATAGTATTGACGCTCTCACTATAGCTAAAGAATACTGGTCTAAGATTGGCGTTACCGCCGAAATATCGGTAAAAGAGAGGGGGGTCTTTACCTCCATCAGCACGGGCAGGACGCACAAAGAGGGAATCTTTTTGGGTATCTTGGAGACTACGCCTTACGCCTGGCACAAGTATCAGACGCTCGACCCTGCCAATAGAGCTATGCTTAACGACCCGGTGCTGAATAAGTATCAGGAAGCGTTTAAAGCAATCTATGTCACTGATGAACCCAAGGCGGCGGCAATCATTAAGGAGGCTTGGAAGTACATCGCTGACCAGGCCTATTACATACAAACGATGCCGGGTCCATACACCTATACCCTGTGGTGGCCTTGGGTCAAGAATTATCACGGGGAATGGATTGTCGGTTATACCGCGGCTCTTAATTGGCCTATGTTCATCTGGTATGACCAGAGTTTAAAGAAATCATTGGGATTTTAGGTTTGTTAGACAGGTAGCTATAGAGAACAGGGCTGGCAGTGTTAACTGCCAGCCCTGTCTTATTACGCCAGAACAGTAAACTTTGTTTAACTGGTAAGTCGGACGGCTGGTTTGACAACGATAAAAAGAAAGGTTAGACTTTAATCCTAACATGTGAAATAAACTTAAAATAGCCTGATAGTTTCCGGGTTTAGGAGCTGAAATGAAGGCACGGCAACCGCTGCTAGGTGACATATATAGCGGTAGCTGATGCCTTTTTTAGTTCAAGTTAGCAAAGCTTTGGAGGTGATGTCTATAGGAGTGGTTAACTGAATTCTAACGGAGTCTCTAAGCAAGGAGGAAGGAAAATGAAAAGGAAGATTGTCTGGTTATTATTAAGTTGTCTTATGGTGTTATCTCTGGTGCTGGCGTCCTGCGCGCCGGCAGCGCCCACGATACCGGCGGTGCCAACAACCCCAACTGCGCCCACGACCCCAACTGCGCCAACGACACCAACCACGCCAACAACCCCAACTGCACCAACAGCAGAAGTACCCCAGCCTGGCGGTATGTTAACGATATGGAGAAATGAGCAGACCGCTTTTAGTGACCAGCTACGCGGCGGTTCAGGTCCCAAACACCTGGCCCAGGTTACTGAAGCTATAATGGCAGCGGACTGGGCTAAGGGGCGGGCCGGCGGTTATGGTGCTGCTCAATATGACGGTGTCACCGAAGTTATTTCTCCTCTTCACTTCACAGGGGGGTTTGCTGAGAGCTGGGAAATAGTCGGCAACGACACCATCATCTACCATATCCGTAAGGGGAATAGATGGGCACTCGACCCTAAGAGCAAGTCCAGCCAACTGGTAGGCGGCAGAGAAGCCAATGCTTATGATGCCGAGTTTACCTACCTGCGCGGATTCGGCTGGGTGCCTAAAGGTGAGCCCGGATATCTGGCTAAACCCTACTCTCAAGGGCGACTTTTGCCGGAGGAGTGGCCACTATCGATAAAAGCCACCGATAAGTGGACGCTTGAAATCAAAGGCAGCCCGGCTACCCTGGGCTCTCTATTCAAATGGACGGCTCAATCCATGAGGATGCACCCTCCTGAAGTGCTAAAGAATTTCGATGAGAATAACCCGATCACAGGACCCTTTATATTGACTGACTATGTTCCTGGCAGTAGTATGACCTTTCGTAAGAATCCCACCTACTGGCGGAAGGACCCCGTTGGCCCGGGTAAAGGAAATCAGCTGCCCTATATCGACACCCTTAGGTGGCTTTATATACAAGATAGGTCCACCCAAATGGCGGCGCTGCGCACCGCCAAGATTGACCATCTTGGCGAAAGGGACGGACTTACGCGGGAAGAAGCCATGAGTTTACTAAAGGCTAACCCCCAGTTGCAATCCAATGCTGCCCATCGGCGTGGAAGCCTGATGGCCTGGAGGGTGGACAAACCGGAACTACCCTGGTATGACGTGAGGGTCAGGCAGGCACTGTTTATGGCAATTGACCGGGAAACAATAGTTAAAGATTACTACGGTGGGGAAGCCGACCTATACAGTTACCCAACAACACCCGACCGTATGTTCGAATCACTAGGGGGGCATATTCCCTTTGACAAGTTGCCAGCATCTGCCCAGGAGTTTTATAAGTATGACCCGGACAAGGCCAAGAAACTCCTGGCCGAGGCGGGCTACTCTAATGGCTTTAAGATGGAGCTGATTCTAGAGGCAGGCGACGTTGATGAGGCGTCCCTAGTAAAGTTCTATCTGGCTAAGGTTGGCGTACAAGTGGAACTGGCGGTAAAGGAAAGGGGTGTCTTCACTTCGATCTCCACTGGCAGGACGCATAAGGATGCCATATGGACGGGCGTTGATACCCCGTATGGCTGGCAGAAGTGGCGGCCAACGGACTCGGGTAACCTGAGCATGATTGATGACCCGGTTCTGAATCAGGCAATCGCTGAGTTTGCCAAATACTTTATGCTGGACGACGCCAAAGCATACCCAGTATATGGTAGTGTTGTGCCCCGCATGATTGAGCAGGCGTATTACTTGCCCTTACCGTCACCATATAGCTACACCGTATGGTGGTCGTGGCTAAAAGGTTACCGCGGTGAATATCACGCAGCGGCTAATAGTGACTTCTGGACCCAGTATGTCTGGATTGACCAGAAGCTGAAGAAGGAAATGGGATACTAACTTAATAATCAATGCTGCTGGAGACCGGTAGCTAAATGTTAATCAGCTCCAGCAGCCGAGGAGGATACAATGAGACCCTGGGAAAAAATCATGCCGGCGGCTGATCGGGCTTTATATCAAAAGCTGAAGTATGGCGCCAGGCAGGCGCGCGGCGTCAAACCAGCGCTGATCATCATTGATGTCACCAGGGGCTTCGTCGGCTCCAGGTCGATGCCGGTAATGGAAGCTGTTGACGAATACAGTGCTAGTTGTGGTGAAGCCGCTTGGGTAGCACTTGACAGTATCAAAAAACTGCTGGCGGCCTGCCGGGACAAACACATTCCGCCGATATTCACGGCTAATGATGCGGTAACACTGCAATTCTGTACCGGGTCGACCAAGCCACCGGGCGGGTCATCCAAGACTGTCAAATCCGTAGACCTGAAAGCGCGCCTGGAAGGGTATGAAATCGTTGATGAGATTGCACCTCTACCTTCAGAACTGGTGATAGGTAGTAAGACCAAGGCTAATGCCTTTTTTGGGACACCTCTGCTCTCATGTTTGAGGTCGATGGGGATCGATAGTTTACTGGTGGCCGGCTGCACTACTTCAGGTTGTGTGCGAGCCAGTGTAGTCGATGCTTGGGCCAATGGCTTTCCTTGTTTTGTGGTAGAAGAATGCGTCTTTGACCGGTTTGAGATGTCCCATCTGGTCAGTCTTTTTGACCTGAACGCTAAATACGCCGATGTCATTACCATGGAAGAAGCGCTAGACTATGTGGCTGAAGTAGGGATTAGCGCTAAGAGTTATGCCCAGGCAGTGTAGTTCTGGCAGGTTGTTTTCAGGTAACTTTGACTGCAGGTGATTGCTGGTACCTTTTTAGTTCGGGTTAATGAAGTGATTTTGGGGAGGCGATGTCAGCAGGAGCGGCTGACCGAATTCTGGTTAAGTCAAGAAGGAGGGAATTGTGACTGTAAACGATAGCTCACCAATGAAGGAGAAACTGGCCGCAGCGATGCGTATTATGGTGAATGAAGGACTGATTGAGAATTCAGGGCACATTAGCGCTCGAATTCCCGGCACCGACCATATATGCATTCTGGCGCATATTCATTCAGAGGGTCACGTTTTGCGGGATACGACCGCCGCCGATTTTCACACCGTAAATCTGGATGGCAAGGTGGTGGAGGGAGAGCGCGAGACCGTGGGTGAAATCTATCTGCATACAGAAGTTTACAAGGTTCGCAGCGATGTTAAGTCGGTTCTCCATGCCCATCCTCCTGTCACTATAGCCTTGAGTATTGCCGGAACCCCGGTGACGGGTGTCTATGTGGCTTCCGGTGGAACCGTCTTTGGCAATGGGACGCCTATATACGACTCATCGACTCATATCAATAGGCCGCAGGATGGGAAGAAGCTGGCCCAACTTTTGGGAGACCAGATGGCCATCATGATGAAAGGCCACGGAGCGGTTACTGTGGGCGCCAGCATCGAGCAAGCGTGCATTGTAACTCTTAACCTGGAAAGGTCGGCTAAATTAATGCTTATGGCTGCAAGTTTTGGTAAGGTGCGCCCGTTTCTATCGGACAAAGAGTTGGCCGAATCTAGCCGCCGGTGGAGGGGTGACTCTGAGGAGTCACACCAGGTTTTTTGGGCTTACTGGGGAGGAAGGCTGCCCAAATGACATGAGCTGGCAACAATCTCTTGGCGCAAAAACATTGGGAACCTGGCAAAAGATATCGTTGTCAAATTGTTCGATTGTCTAGAAATTAAGGAGGGGTTAGATGATTATTGATGCCCATGCGCATATCGTGCCCAGTAAGTATTTCGACCGTCTCATTGAGAAAGGAGGCGAATGGACGAAAAAAAGGGCAGAGCAGTTCTCAGAAACGGCGCGAAAGAAGCCTTACTATGATAAAGTACCCCGGCGGCTGGAACATCTTGACAAGAATGGTATTGACTTTCAGGTAGTAACGCCACAACAGCTCTGGGACTGTAATCTGGTGCCGGGTGGTGTCGCGACTCAGCTGGCTTATGCCCGGGTACTCAATGAGGGCATGGCCAGTTTGATGGAGGAGTCAAAGGGGCGGCTAATCGCAGCGGGCACTATTCCGTTAGCCGGGATGGAGCAGGGTGGTCGGAAGGAGATGGAACGGGCCATTAAGACACTGGGATTGAAGGCGATTAATACCCTGTCTAATATCGATGGAAAACCGCTGGACTCATTTGAGCCTTTCTTAGCCCAGGCCGCCGAGTTGGACGTTCCGGTTTATTTCCATCCCAGAAACCCGTTAAGCTCAGCCGGTCGTGCTTATGAAGCCGAGTATGACCTGGTTCATAATCTTGGCTGGCCCTATGAAACCGCTTTGATACTATCCCGTCTGGTCTTCTCCGGGATTATGGAGCGCTACCCTAATCTCAAGGTAGTGAACCATCACCTCGGGGGACTGATTCCCTTCTTTATGGGGCGTAGTGAGGAGACTTATGATGCCAAGAGTCTGGATAATCCTAATGGGCGGCGGGCTCCGGTTTTTGCCCAGGGTGGTGGTCC
>JACPSA010000003.1 GCA_016193545.1 Chloroflexota bacterium | reverse complement strand
AGCCAGACTGGCTGCCCAGGAAGAAGCTAAACAGAAAGCCGAGGAAACCAGGAAGGCTAGAGAAGCCAAGGACTTAGCTGAGAAACAGGCTAAACTGGCCGCTCAGGAAGAGGCTAAGCAAGTAAGACAGATTAAGAATAACCTGAAGGAAATAGAAATAACCTGTCAGCAGTTACGAGTCGGAGAAATCGGGACAAAGGAAGCACTTGATAAGCTCACCGATATCACTGAAAAGATTACCCAATAGACAATTTATATTAGCTGGCTGATGATGAGAGAAAATAAAGAAGCTGAATACCCTTCAAAGATACTCAGCCTCTTTAACAATCCTGGCTCTTGTATTGGTCTTAGCCTTTGCCAATCCTGAACATCTTGGTGCCACATACCGGGCACACACCTTGAGTTGCCGGCTTACCATTCTTCATGGTGATATTCCTGGCATTCTTGATTTCTCTCTTAGCGCGGCATTTAACACAATAAGCCTGCATATTGGGTCACCTCCTTTTTGATTAGAAAGGATAAACCTTTCTGCGCTCAATGTCAAGAGCCTGACAGCACAATTTTAAGTCGATTTTTCTTCAGTACGGCAGCGCAGAGTCCTGACCACTCTTCTGACACCGGGAATACGTACTAGAAGTAACAGCAACACCGCCATACCATAAATCAGTGGCTCACGGAAGTCAGCCTTGGCCTGCAACAGAAAGTGAGTCACCGCCAGAAGGGCAGCCAGATATACCATCCAGTGTAAACGTTCCCAGTTCTTGCCCAGCCGTCTCATCCAACCCCTGGTTGAGGTTAGAGCTACCGGTAACAGGAGTAAAAAAGCCGCCAGACCGACGAAGGCAAAACTCTTTTCGGCAATATCCTCTCGAAGCAAAGTAAGATCAAACCCGTAATCCAGTCCAATAAAGTTTAGCAAATGAAGAGTGGCATAGGTAAAAGCGTAGAGCCCCAATGGACGACGCAATTGCAGCACCCACTTTAACCCGTGTACCATGCTAAGGGGCCTACAGGCCAGGGAAAGCACCAACAGCACCAGAGCCGACTTACCGGTCCGGAGCTGAATTTGCTCTATCGGGTTGACGGTCAACTGGCCTTGGGTCAAGTCCCAAATAATTACCGCCAGTGGTAATAGCGCGGCAACGTGGATTAGCCAGCGGAGCCCGGATACTTGGAGCTTACGCATCAGAAGAATTTTCTCAGGTCCATACCATCGTACAAATGGGTAACTTCTTCGGCATAGCCATTAAAAAGCAAAGTCTTACGGCGGCTCACTTCACCGATGCGGCGCTCGCTGGACTGGGGCCAGCGGGGATGGGGTACATTCGGGTTGACATTGGCGTAGAACCCGTATTCGTCAGGAGCGGCTGCCATCCACAGTGAAACCGGCACCTCCTCTACCAAATCTATTTTGACAATCGACTTAATATTCTTAAAGCCGTATTTCCACGGTACCACCAGACGGATTGGCGCACCACTCTGCGGCGACAGGGATTTACCGTAAATTCCGGTAGCCAGTATCGTCAGGTCATGCATCGCCTCATCCAGGCGTAAGCCCTCGACATAGGGCCATTTGAACATTCTATTGTTTTGACCGGGCATTTGCTCCGGGTCGTAGAGCGTTTCAAAGCTGACATATTTGGCTTTTGATGTTGGCTCTACCTCCTTCAACAACTCTGCCAGAGGGAAACCCAACCATGGGATGACCATCGACCAGGCTTCAACACAGCGCAGACGGTAGATTCGTTCCTCCTGCGGGAATTTTCGCCGTAAATCATCCATATCAAAAGTCTGCGGCTTGTTGACCAGCCCGCCCACTTTTACCGTCCAGGGTGTCGTCTTGAAATCCCGCGCCAGATAAGCCACTTCCTCTTTCTCGGTAGTAAACTCATAAAAGTTATTATAATTGATGATTGACTGGCAAGGTGTCAGGTCGTCCCCCAATTCATCAGTACTTTTGCTGGCATAAGCCGATTCACAACCATCCGAGGTTACCGTATCCGATAGAACATCTTGTTGCTTACAAGCGCTAAAGAGAACGCTACTGGCCACTAAAGCGCCAATACTCGTCAGGAACTGACGTCTGGAAAAAAACAGGTGTTCAGGAGTAATCTCAGAGGGGCTTATTTTGTCCACTTTTCTCCCCGCCTTTCGCTAAACTAATTCCTCTTCAGCCAATTCCTATTTTAATACTATGGAGGATGTCCTGTCCAAGCCTTCATCATCGCATAGCACACTCTATACTAAGTATAAGCTAAGTAGATACAAAAAGGTCATTTAGCCACCTTTCTCTTACTCACTCCTTCTCAAGGAGATGAAGTAAGGGGATAAAGTTAAAAATAATCTTGAAAAAGGTGTTGCCTAATTAACATCGGGGGTATAAGATATAGGGCGTATGGGATGGCAATAATCCCATTTCCCCAAAACGATAATTCCAGGAGGTCCGTTATGTAGCATTAATTATTGAGTGCAGCCTGTCAGCATTAGTCTCATCCATCAGGATGTTCGAATAGATAAAGATTAGCCATAAAAGACTAATCTAAAGTAATCCACCGAGGTGATAATAATGAATCTGGAACTGGTTCACATCGGATTTAATAACATAGTTATCATGAATAGGGTCATTGCCATCGGTTCCCCGAACTCGGCACCGACCAAACGCACTATCCAGGAGGCACGCAACAAAGGACTGTTAGTTGATATGACCAATGGCCGAAAAACCAAGGCTGTCATCATAACCGATAGCGGGCACACTATTTTGGCTGCCCTCACTCCGGAAACTATTGCCGGCAGGCTTCAGGCAGGCCAAACTGACGGCTTTTCAGAACGAGGAGGTTCTGTGCTGAAGATAGGGCGAGATGATGAAGAAAACGACTGACAGAAGTCTGCCATCATCAGACTTAACCTCAAGACCATTATTCATAGTGCTCTCCGGTTCTTCAGGCGCAGGTAAGGATGCCGTCTTAGCTAAGTTGAAGGAATCAGGATATCCGCTTAATTATATAACCACTACCACCACACGACCCCAACGACCTAACGAGAAAAACGGCATCGATTACCACTTCGTCTCAATAGAGAGCTTCCAGCAGATGATTAAAAAAGAGGAACTACTGGAGTGGGCAAATGTCTATGGCAACTGGTACGGAGTACCCAAGGAACCAGTCAGGAAAGCACTGGCCAAAGGGCAGGACATAATGGTCAAGGTTGACATCCAGGGAGCGGCTAGTATTAAGAAAATCCTGCCTGAAGGCATATTTATCTTTCTCATGCCGCCATCCAAAGATGAGCTGCTTACCCGACTCAAGCAACGCCATACCGAGTCCCCCTCCGAGCTGGCATTGCGCCTGAAGGCGGCCGAAGAAGAAATAAAACAGCTGCCTTTATTCGACTATTCTGTGACCAACCGGTGGGATGAAATTGAGCAGGCGGTAGCGACAATTAAAGCCATTATTACTGCTGAAAAATGCCGGGTAACCCCTCGGAAAATCACATTATAGGTCAAAATACCAGTTTAAGTAACCAAGCAAACAAATAACCCAGTCCGCCACAAACAGGGAAGGTTAGTATCCAGGCTCCGACAATATTGTTGGCCACTCCCCATCGTACTGCTGAAAGCCGCCGGGTAGCCCCCACGCCCATAATCGCCGTATTAATGGTATGAGTGGTACTCAACGGTATCCCCAGAAAAGAAGCTAGAGTTATTGCCAAGCCGGCTGAGCTTTCGGCAACGAAGCCGTGTACCGGTTCAAGATGAGTGAGTCGAAAGCCCATGGTCTTAACAATACGCCATCCTCCCACCATAGTACCTATACCCATGACCAGTCCGCAGAGAAGAATAACCCATAACGGTACGGAGAATTGAGGCAATACTCCTCCTAGGAACAAAGCCAGTGCGAAAGCCCCCATAAATTTCTGACCATCGTTGCTCCCATGGCTAAAGGCCATAAAGGCAGCCGATAGGATTTGAAGCCGACCAAAGATTTTTCTGATGGAAGCCGGACTGACACGGTAAAACACGCGGTAAATAATAACCATAAGGACAAACCCGAGAAGGAACCCGAAAAAAGTAGATATACCCAGACCCATCAGGACTTTACGCCATCCTTCCCAGAGCAGAACAGAAGGACCAGCTGTCGCCAGTCCGGCTCCAGCCAGTCCAGCCACCAGGGCATGGCTTTCACTGGTAGGAATACCAAAACGCCAGGTCAGGGTGCTCCAGACAACGATGGCAATCATCGCTGCCCCTACGGTATGTAACCCGATTACCTCCGGGCTCACAATACCTTTGCCAATGGTAGCCGCCACCGCTGTGCCAGTTACCAGAGCACCGACGATATTGAGAACGGCAGCCATAACTACTGCCACAGAGGGAGAAAGAACGCGTGTCGAAACTACGGTAGCAATGGCATTGGGCGCGTCTGTCAGACCATTGACAAACTCGGCCGCCAGCACCAGTAGCAAAACGACTACCAGGAGGAAACCGCCATCAGGCATGCTTGAGGGCTACTCCTTCCAGCACATTAGCCACATCCTCACACCTATCAGTAGCGGTCTCCATATGCTCATAAATTTCACGCCACTTGATAATCTTAGGAATATCGGTAGTATCATCGAATAGCTCGGCTATAGAGGAACGGAACACCCGGTCGGCCATATTCTCCAACCGGTTAATCTCGACGCACCGCTCCAGAATCTGCTTCAACTCAGCATGATGCTGCAATTGAGGTATCGCCGCCTGGATCTCAGATGCCGACTTGACGATGATATCAGCCAGTTCCTTAGCTCTCTGGTCAGGCCGGTCTACTTTATATAAAAGCATGGCATCAGCGGCAGCGTGAATAAAATCGGTCACATCGTCCAGCGAATGGGCCAGCAGGACGATATCCTCCCGGTCAAGCGGGGTAACAAAGGTGCGATTTAACCGCTCCATAATCTGGTGAGTAATCGAGTCCCCCTCATGCTCTAGCTCGGTTATCTCGCCTACCCGTGCCTCGACACTATCCCAATTATCAACTAACTCTTTTAATCTTTGAGCAGCTTTTACCATATTGCGGGCGCTCCCCTCAAAAAGCTCGAAAAACTTCTCTTCCCGTGGAACAAAAGGCAATCTGAACACCGCTAAGCCTCCTTCATCGCCAAAGACACGCTAAAACCCTATGAAGACCAGAAATTTTAGAATGCGACGGGGGACTTTAACCCCAGCTAGTTTAGATGAGACAAGGATAATTGTCAAGCTTAATCGGCTCATGTTTAAGCTATCACAGCTTTGTATCAAAAGTCGTCATTCCCGTGAAAACGGGAATCCAGGTTGATATAATTAGGCATGATTTCTGGATTCCTACTTGCGAATGACAAAAAGACTTAAAAACAACACTGATACAAGCCCAGCTATCACCAGACAGAGAGTAAGGTCTCTATGCTACTCGCCCATAATCTGCACGATAATCTGTCTCGACCGCGGCCTATTGTCGAAATCAACCAGTACGATTTGTTGCCAGGTACCCAGAGCTAACTTTTTGTCATTGAAAGGAACGACTAACGAGGCACCGAGGAGCGCGGCGCGTACATGTGAGTAGCCATTACCATCACCCCAGCGGCGGTCATGGTCATAGGGAACATTCTGAGGAACATTCCGCTCCCACATAGCTTTAAAGTCAGATAGTAAACCAGGCTCGAACTCAATAGTAGTCACCCCGGCGGTCGAACCGGTAACAAACACTGTAACCGTACCACTATTTATCTTTGCCCCGGCGACCTCTTGCTCCACCTGAGAAGTAATATCGATAATATCGCAGTGGCCTTTAGTCTGAAGACTAATCTTCCCGGTAATTACCATAATAAATAACACTACCTCCCGTTTAGGCTAATCATATTACAGTAATTATAGAGGAAAGGAAGCGACCTAATAAAGATAACTATTTCTTCGGCAAGGCAGCAAACGTATTGACAAATCGTCTAATCACAGATAAACTCTGTCCTACCAGTGAAAACACCGAATAATACGATAATAGCGGTGGCGAGTTCAAATGAGAGAACCGGTATGAAAGTGAAAGACCTTTTAAAAGCCAAAGACAATATCGTCATCACCATCGGGCCGAATGAAACCGTCCAGACAGCCATGCGGAAATTAGTCGAGCATAATATCGGAGCGCTGCCGGTGTGTGATGCTAAGGGCACAATCCTGGGAATCGTCTCGGAAAGAGACCTGCTCAAGGAATGCTCTCAGCGCAGTAGCGCGCTGGGCAGCACCCGGGTCAAAGATGTCATGACCAAAAATGTAATCATCGGCGTACCTGAAGATGACCTGGACTATGTCATGAGTATCATGACTCAGAAACACATCAGGCATCTACCGATAATGGCTGGAGCCAAGCTGGAGGGCATAATCTCAATCCGTGATATAATTGAGACAGAGCTAGAGGAGTCCAAAGCGCAGGTGCGCTTTCTCAACGATTATGTCTCAGGGGGCTACTTAGAGTAGCTCGTCCCAGATAATATCCGCCAGGTCGAATACCGGCCCATCCTCGCACACCATCTTCAGTCCATCTTTAGTCTTGACCGTACACCCATAGCAGATGCCACGCCCGCAGCCCATCACTACCTCCAGAGAAACCTGTACCGGCTTGTTTTTCAACTGGGGAAAGCCCTCATCTATATGACGGTACATTGGCAGCGGCCCGCAGGCAAAGACCTGGTCTGCCCAATCAACATATTCCGGTATGAGGTCGCTTATCATACCGTGATACCCGAATGTGCCATCTTCTGTAGCAGAAATTATTCGTATCTTGGAGGCTAAATGTTCTTGGACATACCAATTTTTAACTGCTGTTCCATAGAGCAGTGTTACCGATAATTTCTTTTTGAGAGCCTCCTGAGCCAGGAAATATAATGGGGCAATCCCCATACCCCCAGCCACCAACAATAAGTTGCGGGAACCAGGCACAATAGAAAAACCATTACCCATCGGCCTGGGAATAGGCATCACCACTAAATCACCTACCTGACGTTGGGATAGCCAGATTGTACCTTTGCCATCTTCTAATACTGCAAAGTATAGCGATATATCACCTTTATCATTTACCTGGTGGATGCTGAACGGACGTGGCAGCACAGTACCTTCTCCGCAGTTTATCATGACAAACTGCCCCGGCTTAGCTTCTCTAGCTATTTCCGGGCAGTTGAGCATGATAGTCTGACTGAAGTTTATGCTTCTCCCATGAGGACGATAAAGTCCTCGTATATGTTTACCCTTAGCAACAACACGGGCGACAACCTGTTTCAACTCATCTCCTTGCTGCGGTAGTCGGGTAAAGGTTGGGCATTATAAGACTGATTGCCGTTGACCAGCGCCTCGACGACAACTCGAGCCGTATCCATCGAAGTAAAACAGGGGATACGCTTCTCGGCGGCCGACCGGCGGATTTGAAAGCCGTCTCTCAGCGGGATACGGCCTCCGGTAACCGTATTGATAACGCCATCTACCGTTCCCTGGTCGATGACATCGATAACATTGGGATGCCCCTCGCTCAACTTCTTGGTTATTATCTTCACCGGAAGCCCGGCCGCCTCAATCATGGCCGCCGTGCCTTCAGTTGCATAGAGTTTATAGCCAACTGCTGCCAGCTTCCTGATTATCGGTAAGGCTTCAGGTTTATCCCTATCGGCAATACTGAGCAGTATTGCCCCTTGCGGCGGCAGCATCAACCCCGCCGCCAGCAGCACCTTGGCCAGGGCAGCACCAAAGGTATAATCAATCCCCATGACCTCGCCGGTGGACTTCATCTCGGGGCCAAGGTAGGTATCGACTCCCACCAGTTTTGACATCGAAAAGACCGGCGCTTTAATACCCACCAGTGGTTGCTTTTCCCTCAGTCCGGTGCGATAACCCTGCTCTTTGAGACTCTTGCCGAGCATAACCTTGGTAGCAACATTGACCAGAGGCACGCCGGTAACCTTGGAGATAAACGGGACAGTACGGCTGGAGCGCGGGTTCACTTCCAGGACATAAACCGATGACTCCTGTCCGGCACTGCCCGGCATAATATCGAACTGAATGTTCATCAGACCTTTAATTTTAAGCCCCAGCCCGATTCGGACGGTATAGTCGACGATAGTGGCTATTTCCTGCTCGCTCAGATTTATCGCGGGATAGACGGCCATGGAGTCGCCGCTATGCACCCCGGCCCGCTCAATATGCTCCATTACCCCCGGGATGAAAACATCCTCTCCGTCAGCGATGGCATCAACCTCCACCTCCTTACCCTCCAGGTATTTATCAATTAGAACCGGGTGCTTGGTGTCCAGCTCT
>JACPSA010000046.1 GCA_016193545.1 Chloroflexota bacterium | reverse complement strand
AACTGGAGATAGGGGGATTCGAACCCCCCACCTCTGCGATGCGAACGCAGCGCTCTCCCGACTGAGCTATATCCCCATGCTCACGCTAGAAATTATATCATATTCGTTCCTTGTCAGTCAGCAGCATTATTGTTATACTAGGTGGGCTGCTGATAGGGAAACAGGTTATGAACTATGAGGTTATTATCGGTCTGGAAGTGCACGTGCAGCTACATACCAAAAGCAAGATGTTCTGCCGCTGCAGTGCCGACTATGCTAATGCCGTCGCCAACACGCACGTCTGCCCGGTGTGCCTGGGTATGCCGGGTGTCCTGCCGACCATCAATCAGCAAGCTGTGGAATATACTATCATGACGGCTCTGGCTTTGAACTGTACCATCGCTGAATATACCAAGTTCGACCGTAAGAATTACCCCTACCCTGACCTGATGAAGGGCTACCAGATTTCACAGTATGATGCCCCTATCGGGTATCAGGGCTGGCTGAATATCGAAGCTGACGGGCGGGAGAAACGGGTGGGGATAACCCGCGTTCACCTTGAAGAGGATGTCGCCAAGCTGATACACCATAACTCGGATAGAGAAGCCTACAGTCTGGTGGATGTCAACCGCTCCGGAGTGCCGCTGATGGAGGTGGTTGGGGAGCCCGACCTGCGTTCCCCGGAGGAAGCCAGGCAATACCTGATGAAGCTGCACGGTATCATGCAGTACCTGGGAGTATCTACGGCTAATATGGAGGAAGGTAGTTTCCGCTGTGATGCCAACATCAGTATTCGTCCTGAGGGCAGCCCGCAGTCTCTGGCTAAGGTCGAGGTCAAGAACATGAATAGCTTCCGGGCGGTCTACCGTGCCCTGGAATATGAGGCTAAGCGTCAGCCAAAGGCCGCCGAGGCCGGAGAAAGGCTTATACAGGAGACCAGGGGTTGGGTGGAAGACAAAGGGGTGAAAGGAATGGCTGACTATTTTGAAGAGATTTGTCAAGTGAACAAAGAAATCCCAGCCAAGATCATAAGTAGTTGGTTTGGGGGTCCGGTCAGCCGCATATTGAATGCTAACAATATCTATATTTCAGAATTCCGCAAAAGAGTCAGTCCTGAACAATTTGTAAAGCTATTGGTATTAGAAACGCAGGCTTCTACTACCCTTACCACAGCTAAATATGTGCTGGAACAGGTGTTCAATACTGGCAAGGATCCCGCTGACATTATTGACGAGCAGGGACTGACCCAAATCAATGATACGGGACAGATTGAAGAAGCTGTCAGTCAGGTGATTGCCGCCAATGCTCAGGCGGTGGCTGATTTCAGGTCGGGTAAGGAGACGGCGCTCAAGTTTCTCGTTGGGCAGGTGATGAGGTTAACCGGGGGGCGTGCCAATCCGCAGATGGTGAATGAATTACTGAAAAAAAAGTTAGGAGAAGAGTAAAGTGCAAGCTTTCCTTAATATCACTCAGATTGTGTTATCGGTAGCTTTGATACTGGCTATCCTGGTTCAAGTCAGGGGTGGGGGTTTGGGAGGTATCTTCGGTCAGTCTGACACTGTTTATCGTACCCGGCGGGGTGTCGAAAAAACACTGTTCCAGCTTACCATCATCCTGCTGGTGCTGTTTATCGTTATTGCGGTAATATCCGTTAGACTTAGCTAGTAAACGGCTGCCTTGAGTTAGCATTGAGAGGCGGGAATGCCGGTTCTTTACTTGGTGTTGAAGTAGATGCTGAGGTGATGGTGAAAATAGGATAAGAATAGAGAAGTAATTAAGGAGGTATAAATTATGAGTCAACAACATAGTCGTGAAGAAATCCTGGCACTGATGGAAAAAGTACCCGTGGCGGCTGTGGCTACTTCCGCCGGTGAAAGCTTGAGAATCCGCATGATGCACCATGCCGCCGACGAGAATTTCAATATCTATCTGGCGACCATCAAAGGCGACCCCAAGACGGTACAGATGACCCATCATCCCTCGATTTCGCTGCTGATTCACCAGTCCGGGGCTGACATCAATCAGTCGGCTGAGGTTGAGATTACCGGCAAGGCGCTCTTTGTCCGGGAACAGAAGGAAAGAGAACTGGCTCTGCAGATGACAGCGAAAAGGTCGCCCGTGGTCAAATACCTCACCGAGAGCGGCAACGGTGGTATGCTCGACTGCGTTAAGGTGGTGCCCGACACGGTAAAGTACCGCATTTTTAGTGAGATAGTTCAGGGCAATCCCCCCACCGTTATTGAATTCCCGCAGAACCGGCAGGTGGTCAGTGATTGGCAACTGGTTAAGATGAAACTGAAGAACTGGGTCATGGCTCTGAGAGCGCCTTTCCTGACTGCCAGTATTGTCCCGGTGCTTCTGGGCGCAGCGATTGCCTGGTCGGCTACCGGGGCTGTCCACTGGGGGTTTTTCCTGCTGACCCTGCTCGCCGGCGTGCTGATACATATGGGTACCAATGTCATCAACGACTACTTCGACCATAAGAGCCGTAATGACGAGGTGAACCAGGAGTTCGTCCGTCCCTTTAGCGGGGGAAGCCGGGTAATTCAACTGGGACTGCTCACGCCACTGGAGGCGCTGACTGGCAGTCTGTTTTTCTTTCTCCTCAGCGCTCTTATCGGTTTCTATCTCGCCTGGACGAGGGGACCGTTGATTCTGGTGCTGGGGGCAATCGGGCTTGTTTCCGGGGTGTTCTATACCGGCGGGCTGTTTAACTGGGCGAAGAGAGGCGTCGGCGAACTGTTGGTCGGGCTGAACTTCGGTATCCTGATGACACTGGGAGCTTACTATGTGCAGACGCGGAGCTTTAGCTGGGTTCCGGTAGCAGCGGCCATCCCGGTGTCTCTGCTCATTGCTGCCGTGCTTTATATCAACGAGTTCCCTGACTATATGGCTGATAAACAGGTGGGTAAAAAGACCCTGGTAGTGAGGCTGGGGCGAGAAAAGGCGGTGATTCTCTATATCTTGATTATGCTAGGGGTATACCTGTCGATTGCTGTCGGGGTAGCCAGCGGCGTTCTTCCTCTGGCTACCTTATTGGGATTGATAACCCTGCCTTTGGCCAGCAGAGGGATACAGTACGCCCGGAAGTACCATTCGGCGTCTTTCGACCTGGTGCCGGCTAATGCCCTGACGGTAACCAATCACCTGGCTACCAGCTTGCTGCTGACCCTGAGTTTTATCTGGGAAGCGCTCGGTGTTTCGGGTCTAGCCTATGTGATTATTCTCGGCGTTGTCTTCATAGGCTTTGTCATTTGGATGTACCGTTACATTGAGAGACAGAAGAATATCTTCCTCGGTCTCAAGCAGGCAGTAAGGTAATCAGAGAATTATCCTTTTTAACTAAAGGGAGCCAGCTAGATGGGTCTGAAAGTGTGGTTTCTGGAGACCAGGCCTCAGTTCCTGCTTCTCTCTGTGGTGCTGGCATTCCTGGGCACCAGTATTGCCTGGTATGATGGCGCCTTTCATCTCGGCTATGCCCTGTTGGCTTTTCTCGGGCTACTGCTGGCTCACATCAGCGTTAATGTGCTTAACGACTACTTCGATTACCGGAGCGGGATAGACCTGGAGACAAAGAGGACTCCGTTCAGCGGGGGCAGCGGCATCCTGCCGGCGACCTTGCTGACACCGCGGCAGGTCTTCTGGCTGGGGATGGGTTCTTTACTGCTGGCAGTGCCGATTGGTGTTTATTTCATAGTTGTCAGGGGCTGGCTCCTTCTGCCCTTGCTGCTGGTAGCCGCTGCCAGTGTCCTGATTTATACCCCGTTCATGCTCAAAACAAGATGGCCGGAGTGGGTGGCCGGGTTGGGGCTGGGGACTCTGCCGGTTCTGGGGGCTTACTTTGTCCAGACCACTGCCTATCTGCCAGCACTGGTTGCCTCCATACCCTCTGGAATTCTGGTGCATAACCTGCTCCTGCTGAACGAGTTCCCCGATGTGCAGGCTGATGGCAAAGCCAATCGGAAAACCCTGCCCATCATTATGGGTAAGGCGAAGGCAGGTATCGTCTATTCGGTGCTGACGATAGTGGTCTATCTGTGGATAATCGGTGGGGTGGTAGTCGGTCGGATGCCAGTCTTCTCCCTGATAGCCCTGCTCACGTTTCCTCTGGCAATAAAGGCTATTCAAGGTGCTCGTAAGCCTGAAGAGATGAATCACCTGGTGCCAGCCATGGCTAACAATGTTCTGGTGGTCCTTTTGACCCAGTTCCTTCTGGGTATCGGCTATATTCTGGCGGTGGTTGTAGGTTAGTCAGCAGAGAAGATGGTCGATTTTACCGCCAAGGATAGTCGGCTTCAGCCTCTGCACCGCATGTTCATGGCCGTGCCGCGCCGTTATGACCTCATCAACCATGTTATTACCTTGGGGCTGGACAGACGGTGGCGCTGGCAGGCAGCCAGAGAGTGCTTAGCGGCACAACCTGGCAGGCTTCTTGACCTGGGCTGTGGCACCGGCGACCTGGCAATCAACCTGGCCAGGCTGGCTGAGAAGAATGTTGAATTGACCGGGATTGATTTCAGTCAGTCCATGCTGGAGATAGCCGCCAAAAAGTCGGCAGCACTGTTTGGTGGAGGTAGAATTCAATTTATTCACGGTGACGTTGCCCACCTTCCCTTTCGCGATGGTAGCTTCGATTGTGTCGGCATCTCTTTTGCGTTCCGTAACCTGACCTATAGGAATCCATTGGCACAGCGTCACCTGGCTGAGGTGTTGCGGGTGCTGAGCGCCGGCGGCCGATATGTCATTGTGGAGACCAGTCAGCCTGAATCAAAGCTAATACGGAAACTCTACCACTTGTACTTGCGCCAGTGGGTCTTCAGGCTGGGGTACCTTCTTTCTGGTAATCGGGGTGCCTATTATTATCTGGCTGACTCAGCCGCTCGTTTTTATACTGCCGGGGAAGTTGAAGAGATGTTGCTTGCCGCCGGTTTTCGTCAGGTTTCCTATCGCCGGCTCTGCTGGGGAGCCGTCAGTATCCATGTGGCTGTTAGGTAAGAACTGCGTGGTTGCACGATTCGCTATTTTGTTGAACCGTATCTAGTGAGGAAAGGATAGTTCGGTTCTTCTCAATCTACTAATCTTACTTTCTTACTTCGTTCTGGTACGCCCCAGCACCTTTTGCTGACTCTGAATAAACTGTGCCATATATTCGGCGACGTCAATCTTGTCAGTCAGTAGCTTGCGGCGCTTGGCTGCCCAGAGTTCTTTCAAGTTGGGCTGTTGGATAAGTTCCAATGCCTTATCAATCGACCTGGCTGCTTCTTCAAAGCAGAAAATCAAGCCGTATTCCCGTTCCAGTTCGATGAAGTTGCCGAACTGGTGCACGAAAGAGCCGCAGATAATTGCCGGTGTGCCTAAGACCGCTGCTTCAGAGGTTGTGGTCCCGGTATCGGCAACCACTAGTTCAGCGTAGTAAAGGGCGTGGTGTATTCTGTGATATGGGATGGGCAGCCGATAAGGTTGTAAATCGGCAGGCAGACTCCCTTCTGAGGAAATGAAGACTCGCGCATATTTGCTCAGTTGCTGCACAAGCTGGTGCTTGTCAGCCGGGGGAAAGCCCCTCCTGTGAACGTCATGCACTGCTTCGAAGGCGCCGAACCTCAGAATGACAAACTTTTCAGCTTCACCTATGCCTAATTCTTTATAGATGGAAGGGTCAGGGCTAAACTGGTTGGGATGGAGGTAGGCCAGCTCTTTGTAGCCCCTGAAGCGAACCTGTTTTTTGCCCATCTCCTTAAGGAAGCAAACCGGGGTGAGAATATCGTTAGCTAGATATCTCCAGGAAAGGCGCTCAAGAAATGGGATAGATTCACTGTCGTCAAAAATGATACATCGCTTCCCCAGCAATCTGGCCGTCCAGGCTTCAATGATACCTGTACCGACGATGATATCGGGATTAAGGCGAGCCACCAACCTGACTGACGTGGCAAGATGCGCGGGCAGCCTGAGAACTTTTCCGTATTTTGATGTGCCCACCTTACCGTACGAGGCAAAGGGAATATCGTAGCTCTCCAGAAGCCGGCGCACATTATCATTTCCCCTGGCCACCATGCTGACTTCATATCCTCTCTCCTTAAGGATAAGCGCCACATGGCTCCACAGGTAAGCCTGACCCGATGTGTGCACAAAGAACGTCACTCTCAATATAGCCCGTCCTATTATTCAATTTAAGGATGACTCAAGCTCCGCTCTGGTTGGGAAATTAATCAGCACGGCACGCCTTCTGCCATGGAAAACAAACATGCTGCCTGCAGCGACAGCAGAGGCACCGCCTTTTCTCACAGCATCGGCAAAGTCGCTCAATTCTCCAGCTCCACCGCAGGCAATAATGGGAACGGTGGTAGCGTCTGTTACCAGCTTGATTAGCTCCAGGTCGTAGCCTTGCATAGTGCCATCCCTGTCAATGGAAGTCAGCAGTATTTCCCCAGCGCCGATAGCTTCCATTTTTGTTGCCATTGTGACCGGGTCGATGCCGGTGGCTCTAGTACCGCCGTGAGTGTACACTTCATAAGCACCGTTCTTCTGCTGCTTGGCATCAATGGATACCACAATACTCTGATTGCCAAAGAGGTTTGACGCTGTTTTGATGAGTGATGGGTCTTCCACAGCCTGGGTGTTGATTACTACCTTTTCGGCACCCATATTCAACAATTCTTTGATATCGTCCAGAGTTTTAATGCCACCGCCTATTGCGAAGGGCATAGAACACTCATTGGCGATGATAGAAGCCAGCGCAATAGGGAGTTTTCTGCCCTCTATTGTAGCGGTTATGTCTAGGAAAACCAGTTCATCAACCTCTTTGGTATTGAAAATACGCACCGCATTTATGGGGTCGCCTATGTATGTCGGCTGAGTGAACCTGATGGTTTTTACCAGGCCCTTATCTTTTAAAAGGAGGCATGGTATTACTCTCGTTCTTAACATTAGATACGCTCTATAAAGTTCCGCAGTAGCACAATGCCATCCTGGTGGCTTTTCTCCGGATGGAATTGTGTTCCAAAGATGTTTGCCTTCTGTATTACGCACGCAAAGTCAATCCCGTAGCGAGTTGTAGCCACTACATTGCCGGGGTCATTGCACTGGACGTAGTAGGAATGTACAAAGTAAAAAGAGGCACCGTCTGGTAGGTCTACAAGCAATAGGCTGTCCCTCAACTTATTTATTGAATTCCAGCCCATGTGTGGTATCCTTAATTTAGCATCCTCTGAGGTAAAGTTAAATTTCCTGGTCTCGGCGTCTACCCAGCCCAGACCTTCAGCATCGCCTTCTTCACTTCTTCTAGTGAATAACTGCATACCGAGACAGATTCCTAAGATTGGTGCCTTCTCTATGATTATTTTCTTCTCAAGAACGCCAATTAGGTCGCGCTTCTTGAGGTTATCAATACCGGCGGCAAAAGAACCAACCCCGGGCAGAATCAGTTTATTTGCCTTCTCAATCTGTTCGGCTTTTGACGAAATAATAACCTCAGTTTCCGTTCTTTCCAGCCTGTTGAGAATGGAGCCGAGATTACCCATCCCGTAATCTATTATTACGATCATTGTGGTATCTCTAACAGAATATATTCTTGGTCTATATCTTACCCTAAACGGACAGGACAATTCACTTAAAGTACTTCTGATAGAAGATATCGGGAAGCAGATTGAGTGTGCAGGCTATCTTGATGGGTATCTTGGATGCCTTGATTAAGGGATAGTAGGTGGGATAATCGCGAAATGTCTTGCGCTTAGCAGTCATTATGTCTTCGAATTCGTTCTCATTTAATCCTAGCTTGGCTATGGTGTATCTAACCACCTCTTTATCGTAAGGATAAGGGTTCTCCTGTACTTCTTTGAGTGCTGCCTCCCGTGTCATCTGACCGGAGCGGATTAAAGCTGAGTATTCCAGCTTCCTTTTGTCAATATTGAATTTAGTGGGGAGAAAATAGGACTGGAAGAAGTTGGTATAGACAGACTCGTGGTGATGACCCCCGTAGAACTTCCAGTCAAGCTCCCTTTCCAATAGCTCCATTGCTTCTTTCTGGCGGTAATCAAAATACTGGAGGAACTGGACGAATGTAATTCTCTTTATCAAAGCATAATATATTAGATGAGTTAGTGACATGATAGGGAAGCTCGTTATCCTGAGGTTGCCAAATCGCTTATGAACGCTTCTGATGTAGCGACCATCCATGTATGTCCACTCTTTAGGGACTAGCCCTTCGGTCCTGAAAGAATGGCCATTTAAGGCATATCTCACTCCTACTTCGGCGGCCGCCTGGAAAAGAACTGATATGATGGCGTAGTCTGTTGGCACTTCGGCATCTGATACTGAAGCCCTGAGGAAAGCCTTTTGCAGGTCTTTAAATTCCTCCCAGTTCGCTACGACAGTGTGCAGGTCAACACCGAGTTTGTTAGTAGCATTTTTGATATTGCTGACGGCTGTTTCCGAATTCCACCCGTTGTCAAAGTGGACGGCAAGAGGCCTTAACCCTAGCTTCTTTGCCAGATAAAGCGTGTAGGTGCTGTCTCTCCCTCCACTTACCCCGACGATACAATCATATTCCTTGTTCTTACCTTCTTTCTTGATTTTGCTTATCAACTTTTCTAGTTCCCGCTTTCCGGTATCATCAAGAGGAAACCTTTTGTCCAGTGTGTCGTGGACATGGCAGAAGTTGCATATCCCTTTTTCGTCAAAGCGAATGTCGGGAATAGAGGTATCGTAGATGCAACGTGAGCATATCTGTTGGTCATTCATAGACATAATCCTGTATTCATTAAGAACACGGCGTCAGCTTGACTGCGCAGCAGACTTGGGTTTACCGGCTCTCACGAAGTACTCCATCCAAAATCGCCATAGGAACCCGCGCAACAGGAGTGGTGCTACCGTAACAATGTACTTGTGGTATCTTATCTTTGACTTTTCTGGGCCGTAGAGGGCCGGTATAGGAACATCAGAAACGCGGCAACCAGCAACCTTTAATTTCACCAGTAAGTCATTGCAGTAGCCATAACGAGGGTAAATCTTATCCAGGTTTATTTTAAGAAGGCATTCCCGAGTAGCGGCAGCATAACCATTTTGTGGGTCTCCTATCTCCCAGTACCCAGAGGCTATTTTCGTGAGATAAGTGAGTACCCGGTTGCCAAAGAAACGCCAATGGCTCATCCCTTTTGTGTGTCCAGGGTACAGGAAGCGATTTCCTTTCGAGTAGTCAGCTTTACCGGAGATTATGGGATTGAGAAGGTCGGGCATAAATCTGGCGCTCATCTGACCATCCCCGGCCATCACCACCATTATATTGAAGCCGTCCTCAAGCGCCTGCTTGTAGCCGTTGACAATTGATGCGCCTACACCCCGGTTGTGACTACTGCTCAGTACACAGATTCGTCCGTCCTGGAGGCTCTCGGCAATCTGGCGCGTGGCATCTGTGCTGGCATCGTCGACGACGTATATACGGTCAGCCTCTGCCGGCATATCGGCGAGTGTCTTGGAGATAAGCTTAGCTTCATTATAGGCCGGCACAATTATGGCCAGACTACGTTTCAGGTACATAACACCTCCTAAATTTCTTGAGTGGCCTTAAACCGCTCTGCTGAGCTGGTACTGTAGTATAACACCTACACAGCCAGCATGGCTCTCGTCTTTAAGAGATATTATAGTTTATGTCGAAATCTATTATTGTGTAAAGCTCTCGTGCCTTCCCTGCACCACTTATGCCGTTCCTCTAATGATGGCATTCTGTTTGGGTTCATAGCAACTTGCCGTGTTCTATTTGTCTCCGCTCTGTCTCAGCAAATAAACATTTCCCGTAACCTCTATCAGGTCGGGATTGCGGGGACTATATTCCACTTGTCGATTCCCATCATCAACGCGGGTGTAAATGATGGTTATCCCGTTTTCTCTTAAGAACGTTGTGTTAGTGCTACCGCTTTTGAGAAAGTCATAAGCTGCGTTATCAATAGGCCCAGGAGCCATGTGTATCCTGGTGTAAACGTATTTTCCGGTGATAGCAGTAAAGGCGGTAGCCTTCCAAGGGTCCAGTATTGCCTTCTGAAAACTTGCATCAACATTATTTCTTATCCAGACAAAAGCGTTATAATCAGTCTCATCTATCATATGATAATAACCCTCATCCAGACGGTCAGGGATAGCGATAGCCAGTGTTGCGCCAATTACAATCAGGCATAATAAGAACCTTGCCGTCTTCATGACGGGTGATTTATTTATTCGGGTAGCAGCAGCCCATGGTAGCTCCAATGTCCGCAGTGCGCTTAAGCCGGCACCGGCAACTATGCTCATCATTAGCATGGCAAACAATAAGCCCCGCAGATAGAGAGTGCCTACCCCGTAATGCAGCGCGTAAAAGACGACGAGCATAGCCAGTAAAATCAACAAACCCAAAACCAAACTGTAGTTCTTCCGGCCACCCCTTGCCGTCAAGACAAATGTACCTAAAAGACAGAATATGGTAGGGAGATAGCCATATCCGGTAATAATTGTTAAAAAGTCATGGTAAATGGGGAGTGGTTTTTTGGTGAAAAGAGAGCTCGCTTCATACAATATGAGCCCGGATGTCTTGGGAAGAGTTACTATAAAAGGAAGAGTTATAGCGAGCATTGTAGCTACACTGTGTTTAATATCACCTATCAAACCAAGAAGGATAAGCGGAACTAGTATCATGGTAATTAGAATTGCCGATTGGGGGTGCAAAATGGCCAAATAGGATACCGAAATACATATTACCAGGTAAGACCAGAATGATCTAAAATTGAATGCCATAAAGAGTACTAGGCAAACAAATGTGAGCCCGAGGGCCACCGGTACTAAGAAGGCAGGACCCAATATCCCTACTGTGGTTGGGATTAAAGACGTGAAGAAAGCCGCTTCCCAGCCAAAGCCCATCCTCTTAGCAAAGATATAAACCGACAGAACTGTAAATACGAAGATAATACTGGGGAGATACCTGGCGATATCTATCCACGAGATGCCGGTAACTCGCTGGAAAACGGCAAGAAGTAAATGATAGCCGAGCTCCAGTGAGATTACCTCATCCGAAGATGGCTGTCCTGAGAAAGGGTCAAGATTAGTGACAGTAGCTGCATTCAATAAGGTGTTAGCGTGAGCTATTTGCCGCCACTCATCAATATGCACAGCGTAGGGGTATTCCAGGTGAGGAATGAAAGTCATATAAAAGGCAAGTGCCAGTATGGGCACGAGCTTAGAATAGTCAGATTTAATTATCTTTAAAAAGCTTTGCCAACTCATGTTCTAACCGGTTTCCATAGGCATACTGACAGGATAAAAGTCGTTATGAGTGATGCGTTTGCCCAAAATTACTATCGTGTCAATCTCTTACACCTGGAGTATTCTATCTTCCCAAGACACTAATTAGCAAGTCAGGAGGTAATGCTTCATAACTAGTCGATTACATTCTGAAATGTCGCCGGAGAATTGTGTCCAAACCTCTGTGTATTTCCTGCAGTTATTTAGCTATTAATGTTATAATAACAATCAGCGATTTGTCCTGTGCGTAGAAACTAATTTGAAAGGTACACATGCTGTCGATTAGAATACGAAATGAACTCATACTGCTAAATCTCTTTGTTGTCATCTTCATTGTTGCCATAATTTTCTTTCCCCCAAATGTTCTCCGCATTGTTCTGGCGCTTCCGTTTTTGCTCTTCTTCCCCGGCTATACGTTTATGGCAGCCGTGTTTCCCCGGAAGGACCAGCTGGATATCATGGACAGGATAGCTCTGAGCTTTGGCATCAGCATCGCCGTACTGCCTCTCGTGGGGCTCATCCTGAACTATTCTCCGTGGGGGATAAGACTGGAGCCGGTCCTCTACTCGATAAGCTCACTCATATTTGCTATGTCAATTATCGCCTGGTTGAGGCGGCGAAAGCTGCCTCAACAGGACCGCTTCGGCACTGATTTTCGCCTTGGGCTGCCCAGGTTGCCGGAGCGCTCGCTCCCCAGGGTGTTGTCAGTCGTGCTGATTATCGCTATACTTGG
>JACPSA010000045.1 GCA_016193545.1 Chloroflexota bacterium | reverse complement strand
GAAGAGGATGCCAGAGAGAAGATTCAGCACCTTGGCAATGGTGGTAAATTGTCCGTCCTGTACCATCACGGGCAATGTTCCGCGAAATAGGAATGTCCAGATTCCAAATAGGATGGTACCGGTAATTACTGCCCAGAGAATCCACTTTCTCATGGAGGTGGATGGGTATGTTTCTGGTATCCAGACGAGAGCGAAGCCAAAACCGCCAACAAGCACCGCTGTTGAGTGAAGTAAGACGAATCCCTGTCCAGGTTGGCTAATCGCATGGAAACTGTCCAGTATGCCTGCCCCTAATAGCCCTGTGGCTACCCAGAACAGCTGCCGGGCGCCTTCATCAGGCTGCCTTTGTAGCAGTAAAATCGCCATTAGAATTGCCGCCAGTGCCCCAACACTTTCTATAGTGGAGTGGAGTGGCTCATTCTGCAAAAGGAAGTGAGGCCATAGAATGTGGTATATTGCTCCCACAGGTACTAGGGCGACAATCACCACCAGGGCTACATATAGCAGTAGACGCCTGTTTTTCATCATCCTATAAACCCACTGAAAATTGCTGGTGTACTAAACACCTTATCCTTTAGTACTATTTATTTAATGTTTAATGACTCCTTTGTCTAGTGCTCCTGAGCTGAAAATAGATTCCTCCTTTATTATCGTAGCTGTTCTCGTTAGCTGATATAAGAGCTAAAAGTATCAGCCTGTAAGATAAAAAGGCTCAGCTCGGTGAGCCAAAAGGATAATTTTCTAACCATTGGCACTGATACGTTGCTTCCGGGAAAAGGAGTTCCTGCCGGTTTCTGGATGTTCATTATTTCCGCCTCATAAAATCGAGCCGCATTAAAAATGCCAGCAGTGTGATTTACAACATTTGTTATCTACTGTATTCTTAATTCTTAACAAATTTGTTGCTCATTGTCAATATTTATGATATTTATATCTCCAATTGTCAAATAGCACCATATGATTTAGCCGGATACGGGCAGGCATCAACTTGCTTTTAGGCATCGGTAAATGTAGTATTTAAACTTGGTAACGGGATAAGAGATATAACGATAGATGCGATATCTTCATGTTGTGGCCAATGCGCCATTAGCCTTGCGTTTAGCCTTGATGAATTTCCTTTTTAATCTGGCTATAGAAACCTCAATTATTTTCTTGCCCCTTTATGTCCAAACTCTGGGAGCATCGAATTTCGAGGTTGGTTTTATCGTTGCCGTTTATGGTATTGCCTTTTTCTTATCGTCTCTCTTCTTCGGGAGGCAATCAGACATTCACGGTCGTTTGGTCTTTATCCGCTCCGGTTTAGCGGTGTCGGCTTTAGGCTATTTCCTGCAGGTTGTGGTACACACGCCGATGACCTTTCTGCTAGTCAGGGGATTGATTGGTTTTTGCCTCGGTGTAACCTCGGCGTCGGTAATGGCTTATGCCTTCGAAAATCAAAAGGGAATCGGTAATTTCGCCTCTTACGGTTCTTTTGGGTGGCTTCTCGGCTCTATTCTGGCAGCAGTAGTCAGGGACTATGAGGTGTTGTTTATCAGCAGTGCCATTGCGTCGGTTCTGGCCTTTATGGTATCTTTGGCACTTTCAGAGATTCGAACCAGTCGGATTACAGTTAGTGTTTTGCCGGTGAATTTGGTTAAAGCCAACCTGACGGTATACCTTGCTTTTTTCCTGAGGCAACTGGGTGGGCACGGCGTCTGGACTATCTTCCCCTTGTTTTTGACCGATATCGGGGCCAGCAAATTATGGATTGCCATATTGAACAGTATCAACATGATTGCCCAGTTTATCGCGATGCGTCTGGTGGAGAGGTTTAATCCGGCGAGCGTGTTTCGTGCCGGACTGGTGATGTCGGCACTGACTTTTGGCATCTATGGTGTGGTGACTAACTACTTGCAGTTGATTCCGGTTCAGATTGTGCTGGCTGTCTCCTGGGCTTGCCTGTTCATCGGTGCCTTTGGCTATTTGCTCAGGTGGAATGTCGAACGTGGCACCGCCTCCGGGCTACTTTACTCGACCATGTATTTATCGGCTGGCGTTGGACCTTTCATCGGCGGTGCGGTGTCTGAACTATGGGGATTCAGGCCTGTGATGTACCAGGCTTTCGGTTTTAGTCTTTTGGGTTTATTAGTCAGCCGGGGCCTGAAAACTCGTGAGCCGGGACAGGTAGCCCGGAGAGCCGCCTCTAGCGAGAGCATTTCCGGGCCGGCTTAACCGGTACTGTAAACAAAAAAGGGGGGAGCCGGATAAGCCCGGTTCCCTCCCTCCTTTTCCACTTCCTTACTTCACTTTGACTTCGATGTGCTTGGCCTTGGCTTCTTCAGCCTTGGGGAGCCTAATCTCCAGCAAGCCATTCTCGAAGGTGGATGATACCTTTTCGGAATCAACAGGGTACGGGAGCGTTACCGTGCGGAAGTACTGACCATAGTAGCGTTCGCAGCTATAGTAGGTGGTATCCTCCGCTAGTGACTCCTGCTTCTTCTCAGCCTTGATATTCAGGGAATCACCCTCAAGGCTGATGTCGATGTCCTCCTTCGTGATACCCGGTAGTTCAGCCTTTACCACCATCTCATCCTTCCCCTCATACATATCCAGTCGAGGATGAATATGGTCAACCGGCGTGTAAGTTTCCCAGGTATCCCCTACCCACCTCTCAAGGTCCTCAAGAAAACTGGTGGGATAGAAAGGCTCCATGACCGTCAAAGGTCGGTTCAGATTCCTTCTAACAGTAATTGCGGTCATCGTATTTCCTCCTTTTACCTTTTTCCGTTTATCATATAAATATATTCCAGGCTGAGCTATCTTCATACGACTTTTGTCGCGCATCAATCAGCGAGTTTTGCCTCATTTGGTATCCTTTTTCTCTTCAGCGTAGAAGCCCTTGAGCCGCTCGGCCATTTCCCTGAGTTGTTTGTCGACCAGATAATTGACGGTAGCATCAGGATAGGTGCCGTCTGCTTGTCTCTCACCGGCCGGGACGCCGGTCAGTATCTCGATTCCCTCGTCGATAGTCGTGGCGGTATAGATATGGAACTGGCGCTGTCGTACTGCTGCAACAACTTCCTCATGCAACATCAGGTTTCTCAGATTCTGGTAGGGTATCAGTACCCCCTGGTCTCCAGTGAGCCCTTTAGCCTGGCAGACCTTAAAGAACCCCTCTATCTTCTGGTTGACGCCACCAATCGGCTGGACCTCTCCTTTCTGGTTTACCGAGCCGGTGACGGCTATGTTCTGTTTTATCGGTAGCCCGGATAGGCTGGAGAGAATGGCGTATAACTCGGTAGACGAGGCGCTATCGCCCTCGACGCCTTCATAGGACTGCTCGAAACAGAGGCTGGCTGACAGGGAAAGTGGCTTGTCCTGAGCGTATTTCCAGCCCAGATAGCCGCTGAGAATCATGACTCCCTTGTTGTGAATCGGGCCGCTCAGCTGCGATTCACGCTCGATATTGATAACACCCCCACGACCCAGAAAGGTCTTGGACGTAATTCTGGATGGTTTACCAAAGGTGATGTCGCCCAGAGTATAGACGCTTAAACCGTTAACCTGACCAACGATAGCGTCCTCAACATCAATCATGATGATGCCGCGATTTATCATATCCCGTATTCGTTCATCGAGCAGATTATGACGGAATAGCCGCTCATCGATGGCTTTTTGCACATGGCTGGCGGAGATATATTTAGCCTTATCCCGGTTAGCCCAGTAGTTGGCTTCTTCAATCCACTCTTTTATCTGGGCAAATCTCGATGACAATCGTTCCTGGTCGGCTACCATTCTGGCGGAGTATTCGATGATTTTGGCGACACCGCTGGGGTCAAAATGCCTGGCTTTGCACTCCTCACAGCAGCCTGAGAGAAAGGCGGCGTAGCCCAGCATGTTCTTCCTGGTTCTTTCAATCTCAAAATCGAAGTCAGCTTTGACCTTGAAAATCTCCCAGAAATCTTCATCATACGTGGCTAACAGCTGGTAAAGTAAAGCATCGCCAATAAGAATGACTTTAACTTCAATCGGCATCGGTTCAGGTCTCATTCCCTGGGGCGCGATGAGCCCGAACTGCTCAAAAGGGTCTTCCATGCGGGCTTCCTTGTTTTTGATGGCCCGCTTTAGCGCTGGCCAGACGCCGGGGTTAGTGAGCACATCATTGGCGCTGAGCAGCAGATAGCCGCCATTAGCCAGACTGAGGGCACCGGGCTTGAGCATGGTATGGTCGCTGAGGTAGCCGCCGAAGAGGAATCGTCTCTCAATCTTACCGAACATGTTGCCGAAATTAGGGTTACTTTCGACAATTACGGGAGAGCCCTTGGCTTCGCTATTGTCAACGAAAACATTGACCTGAAACGGAAGGAATGGGTTTCTGCCTCCCATCACCTGACTGACCGGAACCCCGAACAGGGGATTTACCGGTTCTTCGGCGCCTTTGAAAAGTTCAAGGTTATCCAGTATATAGGCTTTCAGGTCGGTAAAATACTGGCTGAGCTTTGGCCACGGAGAATACCGGTCAAACAAAGAGCCGAACAGGCGGGAGACGGTATAGTCACCGATACTTTTGTCTGCTTTCTGTAATTGCTCCATGGTTTTTCTCTGTACGTCACTGGCGGCCTCGAAGCTGACCCGTAGCTTTTTACGCAGTTTAGTTTGCTTGTCATCAATCTTCTTTCTGGCCTTTTCATCCAGAGCCAGATATTCGTTTTCCTCCATGGGGCGGTTTTCTTTCATGGGAATTAGTGTTGGCCCGGCTGGGGTTATCTGCAGGACAAAGCCTTGGCGGCGGGACTCGCTGGCAATTTGTTCAAAAAACTTTTGTTGTTCAGCCTGCCCCTCTTCTACCATCTTCTGTCTCTGCTTTTTGTATTCTTCACTGGAGAAGGCTCGCCCCAGTTCCTGGCGTACCTTGCCGAGCAGGTCGGTAATCTCATCCCGGAAAGCTTTGCCTTTCCCTTGCGGTAGACTTACTATTCGGGGATTGTCCGGTTCTTTAAAATTGTAAAGGTAACACCAGTCCTCCAGGTTGAAGGTTTCACCCCGGGCTTTCTTTTCTTTGATTCTTTTCTCAATGTAGGCTTTGACCATGGATGTCTTTCCCGTCCCGGTAAGCCCGGCTACGAAAATGTTATATCCGGAGTTGACCATATTAAGTCCGAACTCGACAGCCCGCGTTGCCCGTTCCTGTCCGATAAACTCGCGTAGCGGGGCTAAGTCTTTGGTACATTCAAATTGGAACAGTTTGGGGTCGCATTTCCAGCGGAGTTTACTAACCGGCACTTCGTATTTATTGAGTTTCATGGCTGCCTCCTTGTAGTTGTTTTATCTTGTCAGCCCCGGACTAGCTGAGCTTGAGCACGCTCATAAATGCCTCTTTAGGCACCTCCACCCGGCCGATTGTCTTCATTTTCTTCTTACCCTCTTTTTGCTTCTCCAATAGCTTACGCTTTCGCGTGATGTCACCGCCGTAGCATTTTGCCAGAACATCCTTGCGCTTGGCTGATATGTCAGTCCGAGCTACAACGCGGCTGCCAATGGCTGCCTGAATCGGTACTTTGAACAGTTGGCGGGGAATAACTTCCTTGAGCTTGTCGACCATTGTTTTCCCAACATCGTGAGCTTTCTCCGGAGGGATAATACGGCTGAAAGCATCTACCAGCATATCATTCACCAGAATATCGAGTCTAATCAGTCTGGCTTCCCGGTAGCCGATAAACTCGTGGTCCAGTGAAGCATAGCCGCGGCTGCGGCTCTTTATCTGGTCATAAAATGTGGTCAGTATTGAGCGTAAAGGCATTTCATACTCAAGCCGGACTCGTTGTTCCAGTTCTACTGATGATTTGAGTTGTCCCAGGTACTCTGTTTGTTTGTAGATTCCCCCGTATTCGGTGATAAGTTCCATCAGGGGGCCGATGAAGCTGGCCGGGGTAATAACCGAGATGCTGACCCATGGCTCTTCTATCTTCTCTATTTCTGTCGGTACGGGGAATTCGGTGGGATTGGTGATGGTAATCTTCTGCCCGTTGGTCCGGGTAATGATGAAGCTAACACCGGGAACGGTGACTAATAGTGACAGAGAAAACTCTCTTTCCAGACGCTCACGCACAATATCCAGGTGGAGCAGGCCCAGGAAACCGCAGCGGAACCCGTTACCCAGGATAGGGCTGGACTCCGGCTCATACGAGAGCGAGGCATCATTAAGGCTGAGCTTTTCAATGGCCTCACGTAGCTGTTGATATTCATCCGCCTGCGTGGGGTAAATGCCGGCGAAGACCATTGGCTTCACCGGACGGTAGCCAATCAGCGGCTTGGTAGCGCCGTTGGATATCGAGGTTACTGTATCACCAACACGGCACTCTCCGACGCTTTTAAGTCCGGTAGCGATATAGCCGACATCGCCGGCGACCAGCTCTGGAGCCTGGCACGGTTGCGGTGCGAAATAGCCGACCTCAAGTACCTCTATCTCAGTATCCTGTCCCATCAGGCGTAGTTTGTCTCCTTTAGAAATGCGACCATCTACCACACGTAGATAGGCGATGACACCTTTGTAGGCATCGTAATGAGAGTCGAAGATGAGGGCTCGCAGCGGGGCTTGTGCGTTACCCCCGGGGGGTGGTATGCGGCGTACTATTTCCTCAAGTAATAATGGTACCCCCTGTCCGGTCTTGGCGCTTATCAGCAGAACCTCTTTGGCATCATAGCCCAGTACACTCTTAATCTCCGCCAGTACCCGCTCAGGCTCACTGCTGGGCAGGTCGATTTTGTTCAATACCGGGATGACTTCCAGGTTATGCTCCATAGCAATATAGACATTGGACAGTGTTTGTGCCTGGATACCTTGGGTAGCATCGATAACCAGTACCGCGCCTTCGCAGGCGGCTAGGGTACGCGAGACCTCGAATGAAAAATCGACATGCCCTGGAGTGTCAATGAGGTTCAGCCGGTATATTTTACTATTATTAGCCTTATAGCTCAGGCGAATCGCTTTTGCCTTAATGGTGATGCCGCGTTCGCGTTCCAGATCCATGCTATCCAGCACCTGTTGACCTATCTGGTCACTGGGTAAAGCTCCGGTAAGTTCAATAAGACGGTCAGCCAGTGTCGACTTGCCGTGGTCGATATGGGCAATGATGCAGAAGTTCCTGGTCAGTGATTGGTCCATAACTTGAATTCTCTCTCCCGGTTAAATACTCTCT
Organism: Chloroflexota bacterium; assembly: GCA_016193545.1. Classification (GTDB taxonomy): domain Bacteria; phylum Chloroflexota; class Dehalococcoidia; order Dehalococcoidales; family UBA2162; genus JACPSA01. Next base: position 306 of record JACPSA010000045.1, on the reverse strand, counting down.
TTACTCAGTGGCACTGTTGTCTGCCCGGCTGTTATTACTCCGGCAAAAAACGCCAGAAGACTTCATTGCTCAATAATCTGCCGCGGGGCGTGAGCCTGATCTGCCCGTTGGTATGTTCCAGGAGGTCAGCATCGACCATCTCTTCGACCTGCCGACCGTAGCGTGCCAGTAAATCGATACTGAAACGGCCCCGAATATCATCCAGGTAAATTCCCTGGGAAAGCCTCAGTCCGAGGATGACTGTTTCCGCCAACTCCAACTCCGGGTTTATTACCTCGTCCAGGTCCAGCGCTGGCGGCAGATTAT
>JACPSA010000034.1 GCA_016193545.1 Chloroflexota bacterium | reverse complement strand
ATGGCGTACACTTTGCCATCATAGGAGCCGAAGTAGATAATCCCGTCAGCTACGGCCGGAGATGAGGTTATCATGTCTCCGGTAGCAATATCCCAGAGTTTTTGGCCAGTAGTGGCAGCCACGGCATATAACCTTCCATCGGTACTCCCCATATAGATGGTGGCATCGACCACTGCTGGTGATGACCTGATGCTACCTCCGGTTTTGAATTCCCAGAGTTTTTTCTGGCTGCGCAGGTCAATAGCCAGGAGTTTGTTGTCCGAACCGGTATACAATGCGTTGTTGGCGATTACCGGAGACGAGTCGGCGCTGCTGCCAATCTTGAGTCCCCAGAGTAAGCCGGACTGGGGTGGGGGTGCCTGTATCCCCGGTATACCCATCAGCCAGGCTTGCCGCCAGTAGGGGGTGATATTATGTTCCCGGGGCCAGGTACGGGCATGACCGTCGACGGCATAGAGATAGCCATCAGAATGAATAAAATAGACCGTGTTCTCATTCACTACCGGAGAAGAATAGACCGGATAGACTGTTTTAAAACGGAGGCGGAGTTTACCGTCCCGCGTATCTAGGGCGTAGCTAAAGTCACCGGTGATGATTTAACGATGCCTTTGGTGTTGAAAGCCCACAGTTTTGTTCCGGTGGACGCATTCAGGGCGTAAAGATAGTAGTCGTCGCTGCCGAAGTAAAGTACGCCATCAGTGATTGCTGGTGCCGATGTGATGGCATAGTTCGTCTTGAAACTCCAGAGCTTTTGGCCAGTATTGGCATCAAGGGCATACAGAACACCGTCGTTCGAGCCGAAGTAAACCACACCGCCCGCCACCGATGGTGAGGATTCGACCCAACTGCCGGTCGGGAATTCCCAGCGTTTTGCGCCGGTGGCGGCATCCAGAGCATAGAGTTTGTTGTCCCTGGAGCCAATGTAGACGGTGCCGTAGGCTACTGCTGGTGATGAGCTGATAGCACCGCCGGTGGGAAAGGCCCATTTCACCGTGCCCCGGGGTAAGGAAGCAACGGTACCGGTGATACCGGAATGGTTCAGGTCATGGCGGAACATAGACCATTCTCCGGGGAGGGAGCTGGAGTTTACACTCTGTGGTGGCTTGGATACTGCGTCAGTTAAAAGATAGAACCAGAGGAAAACAGCTACAATCAGGACAAGCACAGAGCCGAGGCTGATGGCTACTACCTTGCGTATCTTGCGGCGCTTCAGTTGAGACAGTCTTTGTTTTGACATTGTCTGCGCTTCCGGGAAAGAGAATACCGGGCTGTTGGGTAATGTTGCTCCCCAGCAATGTTCACAGAGCCATGTTCCCGCCGGATTGGGCTGGTGACAGACGGGACAGATGACCCAGTGTTCAGTCTCAACTGTGGTGGACATTGCTGGTCTCCAACTGTTGGGTGGTGAAATAAAACACTTAACCTTATCTATGTAATTGATAATTGGTTTTTGGGGATTCGTCTTTAGTTGAGAGGATTGATGATGGTTAAGTGTGCTCTCTCGTTTGTGTTTACAAAATCTCGAGGATAGCTCTGGTGCCAGCTTTAGCTGCTTTCACCCTTACCAGGGTACGCATGGCTTCAGCGATTCGGCCTTGCTTACCAATAACTCTTCCTTTATCTTCATCAGCAACCTGCAGTTTGAGTGTTATGCCTTGTTCACTATCTTCCTGAGTAACTACTACAGCATCAGGGGCATTAACGATTGACTTGGCGATGTATTCTACTAGTTCTTTCATGCTTTCTCCTCGATTGTTTTGGACTTTTCGATGGTTGGGTTTGGTTTTTCGATGATGCCTGCTTTTGATAGTAGTCTGGCGGCAGTAGCTGTTGGTTGGGCTCCTTGCCTGAGCCAGTGCAGCGCCTTTTCTCCGTCAATAACCACTGTTTCCGGGTCGGTCAACGGGTCATAGTGTCCGATGATGCTGATGAATCTTCCATCACGGGGTGACCGGGAATCAGCTACTACCAGCCGATAACTCGGTCTACTTTTGGCGCCTACTCTACTTAGTCTAATCTTTACCATTTTTCTTTCTAGGATATTATGCGCTATAAAGGGTTCGGCTGTCAATAGTAATAAAAGTTGTCAAGAAACTGTGCCGTCGGTATAATTAGTCTATGCAGGTGCGAAAGCTCCACCGTTGGTCACTTAGTATAGCGCAGGCTTTAGAAGTGCAGCAGCGGCTGGCATCGCGGGTGTCACGTGATACTCAGCTTGCCCACCCCCGTTTTATTGCCGGAGTGGATATATCCGCCGGGAAAGCATCAGGGATGGCTACCGGTGCAGTGGTTGTCTTGAGCTATCCTGAACTTAAAGTAGTGGAAACGAAGGTAGTCCAGGGCGAGCTTGATTTTCCTTATGTTCCCGGTTTTTTGTCCTTCCGGGAGTTGCCGCTAGTCCTGGCTGCCTGTGAAGGTCTGCGTATTGCTCCGGACCTGTTTCTGGTCGATGGTCAAGGGATTGCCCATCCGCGGCGGTTCGGGATTGCCTCTCACCTGGGACTCTTTCTGGATACGCCGACAATCGGTTGTGCTAAGTCCCGTCTTTGCGGCAGTCATGAAGTACCCGGGACTGAGCCGGGTAGCTATGCTGAGCTGACCGATAAGGGTGAGGTTATCGGGGTAGCGCTGCGGACTAGGCCCGGCGTGAAGCCGGTTTATGTTTCCATAGGGCATAAGGTTGAACTGGAGGCGGCGATTCACTGGGTGCTGGAGTGCTGCCGTGGTTATCGCCTGCCGGAGCCGACCCGTTTAGCGCATCTGGCGGCGGGTGGCAATCTGAAAACGGGGCGGGGTATGCTAGCACCTGAGGTGGTTTAAGGAGGCAGATTAGTGCAGGAGACAAAAAATAAATTAGCTGACTTACAATCGAGAATTGCTATGGCGCTGGTGCATCTTTGACATTGCCAGCAGAGAGAAGGAGATTGCTGAACTTGAGGAGCGGTCGGCTCAGCCGGATTTCTGGTCAGACCAGGCCATAGCTCAAAGTACGATGCGGCAGTTAGGTGGGCAGAAGAAAGTAGTGGAACGATGGCGGAGCCTGGAGAAAAAGGTGACTGATATTGCGGGATTAATCGACTTGGCAGTTGAGGAAAGGGATGCTTCGCTTGAGGCAGAGATTCATTCTGAGGTAGAGAAGGTCGCTTCCCGCCTCGATGAGATGGAGTTGGAAATTGCCTTTAGCAGTGAGTATGATGTACGCAATGCTATCCTGGAAATCCGTGCCGGGGCGGGAGGTACCGAGTCTCAAGATTGGGCGGAAATGCTGATGAGGATGTATCTGCGCTGGGCAGAGCGGCATGGCTATAAGGCGGAGATACTGGAGATTTCTCCGGGTGAAGAGGCCGGAATAAAGGGCGCTACCATCGGTTTTAGCGGTGATTATAGCTTTGGTTACTTAAAATCGGAGCATGGCGTGCACCGGTTGGTTCGTCTCTCTCCTTTTGATTCTGACCACGCCCGTCATACCTCCTTTGCCCTGGTGGAGGTTATGCCTGAAGCTGAAGCCGATGTTGATGTTAAGATAGGGCCGGATGACTTGAAAGTCGAAACGTTCCGTTCGAGCGGCCCTGGAGGACAGCATATGCAGAAGACCAGCAGTGCGGTTAGAATAACTCATCTGCCGACAGGGATTGCGGTTCACTGTCAGAGTGAGCGTTCCCAGCACCAGAACAAAGCCATTGCCTTGAGGATACTGCAAGCTCGCCTGCTGGAGCTGGAATTGAGTAAGAGAGCTGAAGAAAGGTCCAGGTTGAAGGGGGAACGCATCTCGGCTGGCTGGGGCAATCAGATTAGAAGTTATGTCCTCCATCCGTATAAGATGGTAAAGGACCACAGGACTGATTATCAGACCGGTAATACCGATGCGGTGCTGGACGGAGAGCTGGATGGTTTTATCACCGCTTATCTCAGGTCCTTGGTAGGGAGAAACGAGTGATAAAGAAAATTAGTATCTTTGCTTTAGTCATGGCTCTATTCCTGATTTTACTGAGCCCGTTACTGGTTCAAGCTCAGAGCGGGCTAACAGTTACCAAGACCTCGGTGGAAGCCGGGTTTCCTCTCAAGCTTAACTTCAACCTGTCAGCCAAGAGCGATGCTAATATTACCGATATTCGTCTGCACTACACAGTCGACCATGACAGCTATGCTCAGGTAGTCAGCGAGGCATTCATTGAATTTGCGCCGGCGACTACTGTGGATATCCAGTGGACCTGGGATATGAGGAGAACAGGCGGTCTCCCCCCCGGGACTAATGTGGAATACTGGTGGACGGTAAAGGATGCCAGTGGTGGTATCACGGATACAGCCCCGGTTAGACTCCAGTTCGATGACAATCGCTATCCCTGGAAGAGCTTGACTAAGGACAAGGTAACGATATACTGGTATCAGGGAGAGCCGTCTTTTGCGCAGGAAGTAATGCTGGCCAGTCAGCAGGCACTGGCTCGACTGACTGAGGATACCGGCGCCTATCTAAAGAAGCCGGTCAAGATATATATTTATAATAGTTCCCGTGACCTGCAAGGTGCGATGGTTTTTCCTCGAGAGTGGACGGGAGGAGTAACCTATAGCCGTTATGGCATTATCGCCATAGGCATTGCGCCCAACAACCTGTCCTGGGGTAGGCGAGCTATTGCCCATGAGTTGACACACCTGGTCGTTCACCAGATGACCTTTAATCCTTATGGTGACCTGCCTACCTGGCTTAATGAAGGTTTAGCCATGTATGCCGAAGGGGAACTGGAGCCGGACTATACATCTCTGCTTACTAAGGCTATAGCGGATAAGAGCCTTATCTCGGTACGTAGCTTGGCCAGTCCCTTTTCCGCTTATGCCGGTGAAGCTTCCCTGGCTTATGCGCAGAGTTACAGTCTGGTTGCGTTTCTGGTCAGCAGTTACGGACAGGATGAGATGCTGGCTTTGCTAAACACCTTCAGCGAGGGTAGTGGCTATGACGGAGCCTTGACTAAGATTTATGGCTTTGATATGGATGGGTTGAATACTTTATGGCGGGACTACGCTATTAAACAGTATCAACCGGCTGGCACCAAAACCGCCATGTCACCAGCATCTGGTAAGCCATCAGCCGGGCTATTCGGTG
>JACPSA010000146.1 GCA_016193545.1 Chloroflexota bacterium | reverse complement strand
GCACTACCGGGCCTTGGCAACTGAGTGCGAGCAGCAAAGTGGCCAAAAACATGGCCCCGCTGCTGGCCAGTAAAACCAGGAATTTGCGGCGTGTCATCCCAGAATCCCGCGCTCTCTTCCAGAGCGTTTCTGTCTGCTCATTATTCACTTTGATGACATTCATCCTTTCTCCTCCTTCTCTGTAATGGAAAATCAGGCGGTTAAATTAATACGTATATCTATCAGTATACTAAAACGGACAGAGGGAAAGCAACTAAAATTAAAGGGAAAAAGGTTACATATTTATAACCACCATCAGCTTTTTAGCTCCCTTTACTCTGTAGATTGCATCAAAAGGAATCAAAGCCGGGTGGAAATCTAAGTTCCTTGTATGCAGTCTATCCCGCGTTCATTTGACAAAGAGGCTTTCTACATTATATAATACTTTTGATTAGTTCCAGTTTAGGTTATTACCAACTTTTTAAAATCATTTCAGATCAATCAAGTATTGGGTGACCGGACTCTAACTAAAATACATGAGAGAGGAGGTCATCCAATGAGCTTTCAGAACAAGTCCATCCAGTGTTCCGATTGTGGGGCAAACTTCACCTTCACTGTCGAAGAACAGGAGTTCTTCGCATCTAAAGGTTTTACTAACGAACCCAAGCGTTGTCCCCCATGCCGCCAGACAAGGAAGTCGGAGCGTAACACCAACAGCGGTTACGGCGCTTCACGCCAGATGTTCCCCGTAACCTGCTCTGAATGTGGCAAAACCACCGAAGTCCCTTTTCAACCTCGCGGTGATAAGCCTGTCTACTGCAGCGATTGCTACCGGAAAGTTCGACCCAGCAGGTAGGTGGGGTTAAGCTATGAGTTGCGTCCGTGCTGGGCAACCAGCCTGGACGCGATCCGGCTAAATTTCAGTTTTTGTCTTTACAAAAGTATCACTACATTATGGCGAATCCTAGGAATCATTGTTGCACTGTTTTCAAAGAATAGCGTAAATGAGTAGAAATATAATAGATAGTATAATTAAGGAGTTTTAGTGAATTTCGAATCATTCAATTTTCATCCAAGCATCATGGCCGGTGTACGTGCGCTCGGTTATACAATACCCACACCAATTCAGGTACAGACCATCCCACCGATCATGCAGGGGAGAGATATTATCGGCCTGGCCCAGACCGGCACCGGTAAGACAGCTGCTTTCGTGCTGCCTATCCTGGAGCGTCTGCGGTCAAGCCCACGGGGACGCATCCGGACTCTGATAATTTCGCCTACGCGTGAATTAGCCGAGCAGACCTGTGAGGTTATCAATGCTATTGGTGGCAGAACCGGATTAAAAAGCGCTGCTATTTATGGTGGGGTGAGCATGGAACTCCAGACCAGGAATCTCCGTAACGGCGTTGAGATTATAGTAGCCTGTCCGGGCCGTCTTCTCGACCATCTCTGGAAAGGAACGCTAAATTTATCAAATCTGGAAATTCTAGTCATTGACGAGGCCGACCGTATGTTCGATATGGGTTTTTTGCCTGACATCCGTAAAATCCTGGCATGTATCATGCAGAAGCGGCAAACTTTGCTCTTTTCGGCTACAATGCCCGACGATATCCAGCGTCTGGCACGTCAAATCCTGAATGACCCGGTTACTGTGAAAGTCGACCCCACGCTTCCAGCAAAAACCGTTTCACACGCTCTGTACCCGGTACAACAACATCTCAAAACAGAGCTATTGAAGAGAATTCTAAACAATACCAAGACGGAGTCCGTGCTTGTCTTTACACGCACCAAACACCGCGCCGAAAGAGTTACTCAGCAACTGTTGAGAACCGGATTCAAGGTGACTTCACTACAGGGGAATCTGTCTCAGAACCAGAGACAGGCCGCGCTTGATGGCTTTCGGAACGGCTCGTTTAAAATTCTGGTGGCGACTGATATAGCCGCCCGCGGTATAGATATCTTGAGCATTTCCCACGTCATCAACTATGATATGCCCGGTAGTACGGATGACTATATCCACCGTGTTGGCCGTACAGGGCGAGTCAATAAAAGCGGGGAGGCAGTGACCTTCGTCACCAGCGAAGATACGGACGTCATCCGTGACCTCGAGCATCTCCTTAACACAAAACTGGAGCGCCGTACTCTCCGGGATTTTGATTACACGGCACCTGCTCCGGAAAGGAATTCCGTTCCTGCTCCTCGCCCCAGACAAAGAGGTAGGGCACTGGTCCCCCGCCTTGATAGAATCTAGGCAGGAGATGCAGCAAAGCAAGGACGTTCGCTGTCAGTCCTGGTCATAGACTAGATTGGATAGCTAAATTGGCAGAAACAACGGATAGGAGGCGGCTGCCCTTTTGGTTGTTCTAGTTTGAGAACTTTTCCTTGAAGTCTGCCGGGACTGGTACCGTTTTCTGTTGCTGGTAATCATAGAAGAGCATGCCTGTCTTCGCTCTGGCGATTTCAGCTCCCGTGCTGGTATCAGAGATTTTATATACCAGGTCGCAGCCCTTGGTCGTGAAATCAGTAACGGCGATTTCTACTTTCAGTGTCTGCCCGTAATATCCCTGTCTCTTGTAGACTATACCGGCGTCGGCTATTATATGCCCCACTCCGTTACTATCCCGCTCAGCATAACCCAGGCTGTTCAGGAAACGGAATCGGGCCTCTTCTATAATGACCAGTACGGCGGTATGACCGAGGTGCTGGCCGCGGTTGATATCACTGATGCGGATGGGAATGTCCGTTGAGAAACTGAATTGTGCGGGCAGGCTAATTTCTATACGTGGCATTTCATCAATTTATATTCTTGAGCGTTGGTTTCATTTTTTGTGGCTTTTGCTCCAGGTTCCCATGGCCTGCCTCATTATGGCGAATTCTCCGATATGGAAGGCGTTGTGGTTGGCAACGGTGACGAATTCCCGGAGGATGGTCTCCCCCTCTCCCCACGGAATATCCTGATACAAATCGGTCTTTGGGTTCTTAGCGATATTCTCTAATTCCTTGAAATCCTTCTTAAAACCGCTTATTGTTTTTTCCCAGTCGGCCCGGGAGGCTTTCTTTCCTTTTTTGGGCCAGTAGTCCTGTGGCCACTTCCTGTATTTATAATCAGGATTTATAATAAAATCCAGGATGTCTTGTTGAGTTAACCTGATATGCTCCAGTAAATCCCAGGGAGTGTAATCGGCGTTAGGGAAATTCTCGTTAATTCTATCGATAGGGAATTCCCGCACTGTATCGTCGAAGGACATCCGGGCATGCTCTCCGGTTAAGAGCGCCAGCAGGTTTTCCCGTAAAATGTCCTTCTGGTTCATAGATTAATTATAACCCAGTTGTCAATCACACCGAAAAGGGGTTCTACTCAATCCGCCCGATAGTAATCAGAACAACGCCCCCGACGACGAGCATAGTGCCCAATATCAGCCTGGGAGTAATTCTTTCCAGTGTACCGAGAAAGAGGTGGGACCACAGCAGGATAAATAGAGGATGGGTACTCTGG
>JACPSA010000145.1 GCA_016193545.1 Chloroflexota bacterium | reverse complement strand
GTTGCCATGAACACTCATTCAGTAGACCTTGACCAGTATAATCTGGGTGAGTTGGCCACACTGAAGGACGATGCCGGTAACCAATATACCCCTGTCTCCTGGGATGCGGCTCCCGGCGGACACCACCGCAGTGGCCAGTTAAGTTTCCCTGTCCCCGATTCGGTAAACCAGAAGAAAGCTAAGTATATCGAGATAGTGATTCGAGATGTGGCCGGCATTGAGCAAAGGGTCCTGAAATGGGAGCTATGAAAAAACATTTCCTGGTTGGAACAGGCGGCGCCGCCTTACTGATATTAGTTTACCTGGGTCTTATCACCTGGGCGCAGGGCTTAAGTCATGCCCTGGAACAGACAGCCACATTGTGGTACTGGGTGCTTTCCCTGGCTGGTGGGTTCGGGGTTCAGGCCGGGCTATTCTCTTTCATCAGAGATAGTATCCGTGAGCGCCAGGCCATCGCCACCGGCTCCGTAGCTGCCTCCGGAGGCGTCTCGGCAGGTTCTATGGCAGCCTGTTGTGCTCATCACCTGAGTGATGTGTTGCCCATTCTGGGCTTGTCCGGCGCAGCGATCTTCCTGGCACGCTATCAACTTTTCTTCATCATCCTCGGTGTTCTCTCCAACATTATCGGCATAACCATCATGCTGGAAACAATTCAACGCCACGCTTTGTGCCCGCTTGTTGCCGGCTGGCGGTGGAACATGAACCTGGTCAAGAAGGGAGCGATAGTCTCAGCGACACTCATTCTCGTCGCCACCTTCTGGTTAACTTATTGATAACTTAAAGATTGTAAAAACAAATAAAGCAAAGGGCGACATGAGCAGAAAAAGGATACGGTTAATCATAATGTCGGTGGTAGCTATCGGGGTCGCTTACCTGGGCTACTCGTTATTTATTCATAGCGGGGATGATTTTCTCACCGTCAGTGAGTTTAAGTCACAGGTAACACCCCTCGCCGACCAATCGGTCAGAGTTGGCGGTAAGATAGCCACCGGCTCGATTAACTGGGACAATAGAGAGCAAGTAATAAGGTTTGTTCTTGCCGATGATAAGGAACGTTTGAATATCACCTATAAGGGAGTTGTTCCCGACGATTTTAAACCCGGGGCTGATTTGGTCGTAGAGGGCAGGTACCTGTCTGATAATACTCTTGAGGCATCGAGCTTTGGTACGCCCCGTTCTATCTGTAACGTATGTCACTAGGAAAACGCAGGAAAAATAAATGAATGGTATTGTTATTAATATCGACCCGGTAATCTTCCATCTTGGGGTTTTTGAGCTGCGCTGGTACGGTCTGGCGATAATACTGGCCGTAATCGCGGCCGTGCTGATAACAGTACGCCAGAGCCGGAAGAAAGGAATCATAGCCGATGAAATCTTCTCCCTAGCTCTCTGGGTAATGATGTCCGGAGTGTTGGGGGCAAGGCTACTCCATGTAATCGACAATCTCGGCTATTACCTGAGCAACCCATCGCAGATATTGCAGTTTCAGGGTTTAGCGATATGGGGTGGCATAGCCGGAGGAGGAATAGCTGTCATAATCTATGCCAGGATAAGACACCTGCCGCTCGCCCGCCTGGTCGATGCGATGACACCGGGGTTGCTTACCGCACAAATGATTGGCCGCATTGGCTGCATCATTAATGGAGACGCCTATGGCGGACTTACCGATATGCCCTGGGCCTTCATTTATGTCCATCCCAATGCTTTCATCCCGGCCAACCTGCGCGGCTTACCTACCCACCCCTATCCCGTGTACGAGATGCTCTGGAATACAATGGCTCTGCTCATAATTTTGTGGCTTGGACGCCGCCTCAAGAGAGATGGCCTGGTATTCCTGAGTTACCTGTCACTCTACGCACTGGGGCGCTTCATCCTGACCTTTGTCCGACAAGAAAACATTACACTGTGGGGACTGCAGCAGGCCCAAATAATGGCTCTGCTTATCCTTGTCGCCTCTGTAGCCGCCATGATATATCTGAACAGGAAAAGATTACTGCCTGGAAAACTGCCCGAACATTAGGAGGTTACCATGGAAAAGATGGACGTGTTTTTTGAGCGAAAGACCGAAGAGGCACTATTAAGCATGACCTGCGCCTGTGGGTCTTGCCATCCCACCGCTACCTTCTACCGGGATGACTCTCCTTATGAATGGCATGACCCGCACCTGGCGGAAGGACCCTGCTGTTGCGGGCGGTTTTTCGTCATCGGACACGACCGCCCGACTGCCGAGGCAAGGGCTAAGAAAATGGCTGCGGAGTATCAAAAGGAAGGTAAAGCCCCTAAGGGTTACCTCTTTAAGTCCATGCAGGTCGCCCTGCCATGGGGCGGCTGTGCGGAAGCGGTATCGGCTGACCTGCGTAAATAGAAAGAAAACCCTATCCGATAGAAAATTATAATAAGGAGGTGATAGCAATGGCCAAAGACCTAGTTTGTGGTATGGATGTAGATGAGAAGAAAGCGGCAGCCACGTCCCAGTACCAGGGCAAGACCTACTACTTCTGCGCCCCCGGCTGCAAGAGAGCCTTCGATGCCAACCCCGACAAATATATCAAAGGCGCCGGGCAATCAATGCACGGACACAGTCACTAACCGACCGGTATTACAGTATGGCTGTAGGCCGAAACCAGTCCTTCCGCGGAAGGACTGGTCGCCCCGATGAAATCGAAGCCTGATGAGGCCGCAGAGGAGGTTAACCATTATGACCATTATGACTAGTAAAACGGAACCGGGGAAAAAGAGGATAACACTGCAAATCGCGGGAATGACCTGCGCTTCCTGCGTGGCTAACAATGAGCAGGCGCTGAGCGGCCTGCCCGGGGTGGGCAAGGTGGTGGTGAACCTGGCCACAGGCAAAGCGATGGTGGAATACGACCCCAACCGGGTGACCCTGGCTCAGATGAAGAAAGCCGTGACCGATATCGGCTATGAAGTGGTGCTGG
>JACPSA010000006.1 GCA_016193545.1 Chloroflexota bacterium | reverse complement strand
TGAAAGCCGACTTCCACATTCACACCAAATATTCCATGGACTGCGAGATGCCTCTCGAAGACATCATCAGCCGCTGTCTGGCAACCGGGATTAACTGCATCACCATCGCCGACCACGGCACTATCGAGGGTGCGTTAAAGATGCAGAGCCTGGCTCCCTTCCCGGTAATTATCGCCGAGGAAGTCTTAACCCCTCATGGCGAAATAATGGGCATGTTTCTCAAAGAAGGCATCCCCAGCGGCATATCTATCGAGGAGGTAATATCCCGCATCAGGTCTCAAAACGCCCTGGTCTGTCTACCCCACCCTTTCGACCCGCTAAGGGGGCTGAGATTAGACAAACAAAGAATGGAGGAGCTGGCCAGGCAGACTGATGTTATCGAAATCTTCAATGCCAGAAACCCATTCTGGAATTCAACTAAACCGCGCCTTCTGGCTAACAAGTATGGCCTTCCGGGCACGGCCGGCAGTGATTCCCACACTCTCAATGAAATCGGCAGCACCTATATCGAGATGCCGGAATTTAATGGCCGCGATGACTTTCTGCAGACACTGAGAAAGGGCAAGATTACCAAACGCCGGTCAAGCCCGCTCGTCCACCTTAACACCACCTGGACCAAGATTAAAAAGTCGTTCTAAGCTGACGATAAAGTCTGGCAGACAAGGAGACGCAGTTGACCAGTCCCTATCAAATCGGCTGGTTCTCCACAGGCAGGGATAAAGCCGCCAGAGACCTCTTAACGGCGGTATTTAGCCGTATCAGGCAGGGAGAAATTCCCGCTGAGATAGCCTTTGTTTTCTGCAGCTGTGAGCCTGGCGAATCAGAGGAGAGCGACCTTTTCATCAAACTGGGTAAGGAATACCACATCACTCTTATCTGCCTCTCCTACCAGAAGTTCAAAGCCAGCCAAGGTCTTTCTGCCAGCGACCAGGCAATCACCCTGCCCCAATGGCGGCTCGACTATGACCGGACGGCGATGAAGCAGCTAGTGGGCTTCCGCCCTGACCTGTGTGTCCTGGCCGGCTATATGCTGATTGTCGGTAAAGAAATATGCCAGAAATACACCATGATTAACCTCCACCCGGCGGCTCCCGGCGGCCCCACCGGCACCTGGCAAGAGGTAATCTGGCAGCTAATCGATGACAACGCCCAGAAAACAGGAGTGATGATGCACCTGGTCACCCCCGACCTGGACAAGGGACCGCCGATAACCTACTGCACCTTTTCCATTAGAGGCAAACCATTCGATAACTACTGGCGGAAGCTCGAAGAATTGCCCACCGGCGACCCCAGATGGCGCAGGTCCAGGAACTCTCTATTCGAGCTTATCCGCCAGCACGGCCTGGCCCGGGAATTCCCGCTAATCATTGCTACCATAAAGGCTTTCAGCCAGGGTAAAATTAAGATAGCAGCTGACAAAGTGGTTGATACTGCCGGCAGACCGATTAATGCGTATGACCTGACCGACGAGATAGATGAAGTGGTACAATGAGAGAGCGTGAGAGAGTAAAGTGACAAAGACCGGATAGATTATGGGGAGTATAAGAGGGGCGAAGCCCCTCTCCCATAACTTCCCTCCTCTCCTTTGAAGGAGAGGAGGACTCAGGGGGTGAGGTAGCTAAATAATGGCTAATTTTATCTGTTTTGACCTTGAAGGGCCGCTATCGCCTCAAGACAACGCCTACGACCTGATGAAGCTATTTCCCAATGGGGACAGGCTCTTTGAGGTCATCAGCCGCTATGACGACCTGCTGACGCTGGAGGGCAGGCAAGACTATGAACCCGGAGATACCCTGGCCCTTATTGTCCCCTTCCTCATCCTGCACCAAATCAGGGAGGCCGATATTGCCAGCCTGTCGGCTAAAGCCAGTCTGACCGGTGGCGCTAACAAGCTGATGTCCTGGCTGGAGTCCAGTGGATGGAAAGTCTTCTGCATCACCACCACTTATGAACAATACGCCATTCATATCACTCAGAAGCTGGGCATCTTCGCCCATAATGTCGCCTGCACGCCATTCCCGCTGGATAAGCTCCGCCTCACATCAGGCAAAGAGTACGCCGAGCTATTCCGGCAGGCTGAGGCAGAAATACTGGCACTACGCCCTTTAGTCGACGATGACCGGATTAGACAGAGCCTGGACGATTTCTTCTGGAAAAAACTGCCAGCCACTGACCTGGGCAGGGCAATTAAAGAGGTAAAGCCGGTTGGTGGACGGCGCAAACTGACCGCCCTGAACCGGTTTGCCGAAACACATCAGCAGCCTTTATCCAAATGGATAGTGGTCGGCGACAGCATTACCGATTCCCGGATGCTCCAGGCCGTTGAGCAGGCCGGCGGATTAGCCGTTGCCTTTAACGCCAATGAGTATGCCCTGCCCTACGCCACGGTGGGACTGGCTCCCACCTTCATCAGCGATCTGACCGAGATACTCCAGACCTGGCAAAAGGGGCAGCGAAAAGGGGTAGAAAAAACAGTACGGGAAAAAGAGAAAGCCGGAGGCAAAGAGGATAGAAATTACTTCCACTGGCTAAGCGGCAGAAAAGATATTGCCGAGGTCATCGCAATTCACAAAAGAATACGACGACTGGTCAGGGAAGAAGCGGGGAAGCTAGGGTAAATCAAGGGAGTTTTAGAGAGGCTTCGCCCCTCTTGAAGAAATTCTGAAGCTGTCCAGAAGCTGTCATTGCGAGGGCGAAGCCCGTGGCAATCTGGGTGGATGGGGTCACGCCCCACTCAGATTGCTTCGCCTTCCGACTTCGTCGGAATGGTCTCGCAATGACAAGAAGACCTTTTCGAAACAGTCTTGATTAAGGGGGGGATAGGGTTCAATGAGCAATATTGAAGTGGTCGGGCTGGGAGCGTTGAACATCGACCATATCTACCAGGTTGAGCGCATCCTGGGAGACGGAGAGACAGTAGCAAACAAAAAAACCATCTCTAAATACGAAGAGGCAGAACAGAAATTTTTGGGCACTTTCCCCGGCGGTTCGGCAGCCAATACTATCTATGGCCTGGCCAAACTGGGAATAAGCACTGGCTTTGTCGGTGCTGTCGGGGACGACGCTGAAGCCAAAATACTACTCCAGGATTTTCAAAAAGCAGGCGTAGACACCAGTCAAATCAAGATGAAACCAGAAGCAAAAACCGGTTCAGCAAAGTGTCTCAGCGATAAGCTCAATTTTCGTTCTATCCGCATCACCCCCGGCGCTAACAGCCGGCTGACTATAGATGATATAGACCCGGCCTACATAAACCAGACAGAGATACTCCACATATCTTCCTTCGTCGCTGACCGGCAGTTCAAATTATTGCTGGAGCTTATCGACAGGCTGGAGTCGCCGATTAAGGTCAGCTTTTCGCCGGGAGCGTTGTACACTTCCAGGGGACTCCATGCCCTGACCCCGGTACTGGCCAGAACCTATGTCCTTTTCATCAACGAGAGTGAAATGAGGCAATTGACCAGCGGGGATTTCGATAGCGGCGCCCTGCACTGTCTTGGCCTGGGCTGCCACATTGTTGTCGTTACCCTGGGACAAGGAATAAGCTATAAAAATAAAATGGCAACCAGCTACATCAGGACCGCTGATGGGGAATATGTGGTTGAACCCGGCGACAAAAGCGTAATATCGGCATCAGATACCATCGGCGCCGGAGATGCTTTCGCCGCCGGCTTTCTCTACGGCTTGCTCAAAGGAAAACGACTGGAAGAATGCGGCCGCCTGGGAGACATCGTCGCCCGGTTTTCCATCAGCAAAACAGGCGCCAGGGCAGGACTACCTACCCTCAGTGAACTGTCCCGGCGCTACCTGGAGCTTTACCACTGGAAGCTCTAGTGTTCTGTCAGGTTAATTTCGGAACCCCATTACCGATTATGGACGACCTCATCCCCTTAGTCCCCTTCTCCCACTGAGGAGAAGGGGAAAAAATTGTAGAGAGGGGGCTTCGCCCCCTCTCTTTTAATTAACTCCCCCCCTTCCCACCAAGAAGGCTATGACTATTTCTTCTTGGTCTCTTCCTTTAACGGTTTAGTCAGGACTTCATCCACAATCCCATAGTCTACCGCCTGCTGAGCATTTAGGTAAAAATCGCGGTCGGTATCATGAGTTATTCTTTCGGCTGATTGTCCGGTGTGCTTAACCAGAATGTCACGGAGTATTTCCTGCTCCCGCAAAATCTCGCGGGCAGCGATTTGTATATCGGACACCTGCCCTTGAACACCGCCATGCGCCTGGTGCATATGGACAGTAGCGTTAGGTAAAGCATAGCGTTTACCCTTGGCACCGGCACAGAGCAGCACCGTAGCCATACTGGCCGTCATGCCGACACAGATGGTGGACACCGGTGCCCGTATCAGCTGCATGGTGTCATAAATAGCCAGACCGGAGTTGATAACCCCACCCGGGCTCTGGATATACATGCTGATATCTTTATCCGGGTCCTCTCGCTCCAGATAAAGAAGCTGAGCAATTATGGTATTGGCCACCGCGTCAGCAATCGGCGTGAATAACATAATTATTCGCTCTTTCAAGAGCAGAGAGTATATATCCCAGAACCTCTCGCCCCTTGGCCCACTCTCAACCACGCCAGGTATTACATTCATCGCATTATTCATTTTTCTTCTTTTTCCTCCTTCTTCTTTTTTGTTTTAGTTTTCTTGAGACTCTCAGGTATTTCCACCAGCGGTGGCTTGGAAGCTTCAGCTATCTCCGCCAGCCGCTGCACCGTTTTCCGGACAATCAGCGTCTGCTTAATCGAATTACGGGCCTGGGCGGTATTGAGAAGTTTACCTACTTCTTCTTTATCGCCGGTAGAATTCTGTGTCAAGCTGGCAATCTCAGTATCTATCTCGGCATCACTTACTTCAATTTTAGTCTCTTCAGCGATTTTACTCAAGACCAGAGAGCGGGCAATCCGTTTGGTAGCCAGGGGTCGCAGCTCCTCATGCAAATCCGCCTCCGTTTTTTTGATGCGGCTGAGGTACTGCTACAGTGCCTGGCTGCCACCCTGGAACTGTTGGTCGAGAACACGGTGAATCTCAGCCTCCACCAGAATCGGAGGGAACTCCACTTCACACCGGCCAACCACGGCATCGATTACCCGCTCTTCAAAATCTATCCTGGCCCTTTCCCCAGCCCTGAGCTTCATGTCAGCCGTCACCCGCTCACGGAGTGCCGCCACAGTCTTGAAATCAGGATTCACCTGTTGAGCAAACTCATCGTTTACCTCAGGGAGTGCCTCCTGTTTTATTTCAGTTAATTTCACTTTAAAGTGGGGTTCTTTACCAGCCAAATCCTGATTGGAATGGTCGGCGGGAAACTGGAGCTTGAACTCTTTCTCCTCATTAGTTTTCATCCCGGCTAATTGCTCGGCAAACCCTGGCGCAGGAAATTTCAGGTCGTGAAGCACCTGGTATTGGGCTGCCTTCTGATTCACAAAAGGCTTATCCTCGATAGTGCTCTCAATATCAAAAATCGCCAGGTCGTTAAAGTCCACCGCTCGCTCCGCCACCGGCTCCCAAGTAGCATTTTGATGACGCAGTTGTTCGATTACGGCATCGACATCACTATCCTCGGTTGTCTTTACCTCTTCCGGCGTAACCTCAATCTGCTGGTAATCGCCCAGCTTAATCTCCGGCTGTAACGGCACTTTAGCCTTAAGCACCACCGGTTCAGTTTGAGCGATTTCAATCATTGGCTGAGCAATCGGCTCGATTTGTTGTTCCTTGATGGCCTGCTGATAAGCTTTCGGTATCAGATTATTCAGCGCTTCCTCAAACAGGCTCTCTTTACCAATATGGCGTTCCAGCACCGCCCTGGGCGCCTTGCCGACCCGGAAACCGGGGACTTTTACCCTCTGAACCAGACGACGATAGGCTTCCCCCAGAGATTCCTCCACCTCCGCCGGCTCCATCTCGATGGTCAGGAATGCCTCACGATGCTCAACCTTTTCGTTAGTTACCTTCACTATCCCTCCGTTCAGTTCATCCCATGCTTATCCCGATAATATTTCAGAAACCCGCCGATACTCATCGGCACATCATGCTTGGCCATGTATTCATATACCAATGGCCACTCACCCCTGATGGGTTCCAGGGTATCGTAAGCCTGTGCCATCAATCTCTCCTCTGCCTCGTTAAACCGGTTGTATTTTACCGCTTGACTGGTTATATCATCCCAGAGATTAAGCGTATCCAGTGCCCACCGCAGCTTCTGTTCAGCATCATCAGCGACATCAAAGTGGGCATAATAGAGTCGGGAAGGCTGTATCTCCATCAGCTTTTTAACGGTCGTCAGCGACAACTCTAAATCAAAGCTAGGCGGAGCATTAACCATAATTAGCGCCTTATGGGCACCAACACAGATGCCGGCGGCGTCTCCGGTAAATAACCCGTTATTGCGGCTTTCATGAATGCACAGCTCGTGCGGAGCGTGTCCCGGGGCATCAATAATCCGCAAAGTCTGCCGCTCGCCCAGCCTGATAGTATCGCCGTCATATACTGATTTTACTCGCTCTGCGGCAATGGGCACAACTTCGGTCTCCTTTACCAGGCCCTCGTCCACCCGGTCCTGTGCCGCCATTGCGCTGCTAACCAGCCTCGTTGGGTCTATCAGGTGCCTGGCACCGCGATTGTGGACTACCGCCTGGGCTTTAGGCATGTCCCTGATAAGAAACCCAGCCCCGCCGGCATGGTCCAGGTGGATATGGGTAACAATCAAGTAATCAATATCAGCAGGGCTAACACCCGTCTCTTTAATCCCATCCAGAACAACATTAGCTGAAGGGGTCGGTCCGGTATCAATCAAAGCCTTCTTTTCTTCATTAATCAGATAAACGCTACCAAACTCCGGGATAGAATACAGATTGTCGTCAATCATGTAGATGTTCTCAGCCACTTCCTTAACCCCAACCACGAGTCAGTCCTCCCGCAGCCGTAATCGTAATTCAGCCAGTTGCTCCTCGGTAACCGGCGCTGGGGCATTAAAGGTCAAATCGACAGCATTCTGATTCTTGGGGAAAGCAATCACCTCACGGATAGTTTCCTCCCCGGCCAGCAACATCACCAGACGGTCGATACCGAGCGCAATACCGCCGTGAGGCGGCGCCCCATAGTCGAAAGCCTCCAGCAGGTGCCCAAATTGCTCATCAATCTCCACATCCTGATAACCCAGCAATCCAAAAATCTTACTTTGCAATGAACCGGAGTGAATCCGGATGCTGCCGCCACCAATCTCAAAGCCGTTGCAGACAACATCATAATGCCTGCCCCTCACTTTCTCCGGCGTGGAATCCAATAAAGATACATCTTCAGGGCGGGGAGCCGTAAACGGATGGTGCATCGATTCCCACTGCCCTTTCTTCTCGCCTTCTTTTAGCAGTGGAAAATCGACAACAAAGGCAAAGCTGAGCTGTCCCGATTCAGCCAGCTTAAGCTGACGTCCCATCTCCCGCCGCAACTCACCGAGCACACTGGCAACCAGCTCAGATTTACCGGCAACGATAAGCAGCAGGTCGCCCATGTTAGCGCCCAACCGAGCAGCCATCTTTTTAACCTGCTCCAGGGTGAGGAACTTGGCCGCCACCGACTTCACCATTTCCATAGTTAAATCTTCCCGCCG
>JACPSA010000144.1 GCA_016193545.1 Chloroflexota bacterium | reverse complement strand
TTTGCTCAATATTGTGCGATTGGTGGTGTTGCTTCTCTAATTCTCGGTGCTCTTGTGCTCGCTGTGCAAAAATTGTTGCAATGATAATTGATTCAACAATAATCGCAGCAATAAGAAGACTAATCACCATTTAACTCACCTTCTAAAGTTTGAACAACCAAAAGCAAACAGAACCCTGATTATCCCAGAATAACCTATCGTTAGCCGCTTTTCTCACAAGACTCCCCCTCATACTTGACAGTACCTTAATCAACAGGTATATAATATGTTTTACAAACTTGGGGTAAGTTCTTCTGAAAATACGACAAACTGGTTGAGCGATACAACCTGTCTGCAAGAAATCAACCCGAAGATACTCCGTGACAGCCAAAGAGACTGTATTCCCACAGAAAAAAGACTGGAGAAGAACTGATTAACCTAAACCAAAGAGATAAGGAGGACTGCAAATGAAAAGAAATTTCGTCTGGATAGTTTTGAGCGGTTTAATGGTGCTTTCTCTGGTGCTGGCATCCTGCGCTCCGGCAGCACCGGTAGCACCAACTACTCCAACAGCACCAACCACACCCACGACCCCAACTACGCCCACGACACCAACCACACCCACAACCCCAACCACACCCGGGGCAGAGACGGTCAAAGACTCGCTGGGCAGACTGGTGGAAAAGCCAAAATATGGTGGCACATTCACTTACGCCTGGTTCAACCCACCGGGAATCCTTGATAATGCTTTCGCAAATAGGTCGAGCCTGTGGGTTCTCTCGCTGACTAATGAGGAAATGCTAAAAAATGACTGGTTAAAGGGGCCATCGGGCACCGGTGAAACTGAGTTTATTTTCCCATCGGTAAAGCTCTACGAGATGTGGACCGGCTCCCTGGCGGAGAGCTGGGAGATACCTGATAAGGAAACCATTATCTACCATATCCGTAAAGGGGTTCACTGGGCACTTAACCCAAATAGCGAGGCTAGTCGGCTGGTCGGCGGCAGGGAATTTAATGCCAATGATGTGGTGTCTACTTTCACGCGGCACTACAACCTGGACGGTAAAACCCCTAAGGCTTATTTCTATGAAAGGCTGGTAAAGGAGGAGTTCCCGCTATCGGTAACGGCGCCGGATAAATGGACGGTGGTGGTCAAGATTAACAAGGGGTATACCAGTGCAGTGATGGAAGCGCTCTCTGATTTTCAGGTTATCTATGCCCCTGAGCCAGTAGCGAAGTTTGGTGATTACCGAGACTGGAAGAATAATGTCGGCACCGGACCCTATATGCTGGTAGACCATGTTGAAGGGAGCTCTAGTACCTTTATCCGAAACCCCAACTACTGGGGCAAAGACCCCCTCCACCCACAGAACCAGCTACCCTACCCGGACGCCGTCAAGATGCTGGTCATTGGAGATAGGTCCACCCGGATGGCTGCCTTCCGCACGGGGAAGATTGACAATCTCGGTGTCGGCCGGGATGGCGTCACCTGGGACGAAGCTACCACCATCAGGCAAACGGTTTCCCAGGCAAAGGAGTTACGCTATCTCCCCTACGACTCTATGACTTTAAAACTGAGAGTAGACAAGCCGGAGCTTCCCCAGTATGACCTCAGGGTGCGGCGGGCAATCGCCATGGCCATAGACCAGCCGGCAATAGTGCGGGATTACTACGGAGGTAATGCCCAGTTAATGATGTCTCCGGTACCACCCATAAAGGGATGGGAGGGAATGTATACCCCGGTCGAGAAGCTGCCCGAGTCAAGCCGCAAGCTTTTTGAATATCACCCGGACGAAGCCAAGAAGCTGCTGGCTGAAGCCGGCTATCCCAAGGGCTTCAAGCTGGAAGTGCTGGTCCAGTCAAATCCCGCCCATATCGACCTGCTGTCGGTAGTTAAAGACTACCTGGCTAAGGTGGGCATTGAGGTGGTAATGGATGTCAGAGAAAGGACGGTCTTTACCTCTATCACCGGGGGCAGGACCCACAAAGAGGCCGTCTTTGAGACTTTTGCCAATAGAACGCTTTTTAACCTTCAGTCATTTTTCCCAACTGACTCAGGTAATATAGCTATGATTAACGACCCGTGGTTTAATAGCGAGGTACGCCCATTCGTCAAGGAGAACTACTTGCTAAACCGCCCCGGGGTTGAGCCAAAGATAAAAGAGTTTGCCCTGTGGACTATTGGCCAAGCCTGGTATATTGAGATACCAGTATCATATCTCTACGCCTTCTGGTGGCCATGGCTCAAAGGCTATAACGGCGAGATGGTACCCGGCTACACCAATGACTTTGTCTGGACGCACTACATCTGGCTTGACCAGGACTTAAAGAAATCTATGGGATTTTAGAGCCTAGCATTACTAAAAACAACGCAACAAGAAGTGGGGCTGGCGGTTTAAACCGCCAGCCCCACTTCTTTTCAGGGAAGTATATTAGAACAGAAAATACTTGCCATTGACCTTCCGAAATCTTCATAATTCTAGTAAAAACTTGACAAAACTCTACAAAGTCGTTATAAATAGTCCATTATGCTGAGCGAGTCTCTTAAAGAGGGACAATAGTAAACAACTCTTTCCATCTCCTGAAAGAAGGCCGAAGACTGAATCTATCTTCATATAGAATATACAGATAGGTAAGTAAAGTTTAAAAAGACTTGAGAAATCGACCAATATGAATCAAAAAAGGAGGGAAAGACAATGAAAAAGGGGTTTATCTGGGGAATAGCAACTGGCTTCACGGTGTTATCTTTGTTGCTGGCGTCCTGCGCTCCAGCAGCACCGACCCCACCCATAGCACCGACCACACCAACAGCACCGGTTACACCGACGGCACAACCGGCAGCACCCGCAACACCAACTACGCCATCAGAACCAACCACACCAAAGGCTGAGACTGTTAATGTTACTCTAAAGAAGCTGGACGGGACGGTTGTAGAAAGAACGATGGAAAAACCAAAGTATGGAGGGATGTTCACCACTGTCGCAGATAGTGAGCCAGGTGGTTTTGACCCGCGTAGAGGTGGCCCATCCTCATCGGCGAGGGTGGCGACCCATGATAACCTGATAGGACTGGACTGGACAAGAGGATTAAACGGAACCGGCGAATGGACCGGTATCTTCAGCCTGCCTTCGACAACCTTCAAGGTAGGTCAGTTGGCTGAGAGCTGGGAGATACCAGACGAGACCACCATCATCTTTCATATCCGTAAGGGAATCCGCTTTGCCCTTAACCCGAAGAGCGAAGCCAGCCGCCTGGTCAACGGGAGAGAGGTGACCGCCGATGATGTGGTCTATTCCATCAACTATATTTTTGCCCCCGATACCGACGTGCCCATTAAGTCCAATGCCCGTACTCGCTGGCTGCCGACGGAGTGGCCAGTCTCGGTTAAGGCGCTGGACAAATACACGGTTGAGGTCAAACTCAACCCCCCTGATAAAGGCGGCAAACTGGGCGCTACCTGGTTAGCGATTACTGAGTGGTCTACCACCACCATTGCGCGTGAGGTCGTCCAGAAATACAAACACCAGGATGAATGGCAGAATAATGTAGGCACGGGACCCTATATGATAACAGACTACGTTCCAGGGAGCAGTCTGACTCACGTCAGAAATCCCAACTACTGGCAGAAAGACCCCTTCTTCCCCGAGAATCAACTGCCCTATCCCGACGGCGTCAAATACCTCTTCGTAACAGACAGGTCTACCATAATGGCTGGTCTGCGCACGGGCAAGATTGACGCTACATGGACAAAGATTCAGATGCTGAAAGACGACCTCAATAGTTTGCGGGCAACCAATCCTCAGATAAAATTTTCCCGGCAGCTCTATCAGTATCCGCAGACCCTTCGTCTCGTCTTGAATAACCCAAGCCTGCCCTGGTCTAACATCAAGGTACGGCAGGCGATGTATCTCGGCATAGACCATGAGGCGATAGCCCGGGATTATTATAAGGGTGACGCCGAGATACTGGCGGCACCAGCGGCCCCCTACCCTGAATATATGGCGATGTACACACCGCTGGAAAAACAGCCCGAATCGGTACGGGAACTATTTGGCTATAACCCGGAAAAGGCCAAGAAGCTGCTGGCTGAGGCGGGTTATCCTAAAGGTTTCAAAATAAAGGTAGATACCTCAACAGCCTATGATGTTGACTTGTTACAAGCTATCAAATTCTACCTGGAGAAGGTCGGCATTAATCTGGAAATTAGCGTCAAGGAGAGGGCTGTCTTCTCTTCGATGACGGCAGGTAGAACCGTCAATGAAGCGGGCTTCATCAACTTCACCAGCCATTTACCTTATGAATTCGAGTGGGCAGTATCGCAAAGCAATGCTGGCTGGGGTATGGGCATGGTTAACGACCCGCATACCCTGGAAGTCCGTGAGTTTGTACTGAAGAACTATACGTTTAACGAAACCGCGGTCTGGCCAGTCTTGAAAGAATTCTGG
>JACPSA010000143.1 GCA_016193545.1 Chloroflexota bacterium | reverse complement strand
TGTCTATACCACTGCTTGGCTTATTGGTCTTATCCTGTTCGACGAGTATATTCGAGTCAGGTCACTGGTCAGTGAGCCGGAAATATTGCCGGGATGGATTATCCCCATCGCTGTGATAGCGGGGCTGTCAGGTCTGCTCTACCTCCTTATGCGTAGATGGCGCCCTTCTACCAGAGAGGTACTTATCGGGTTTTTCACTGCCTTTGTGGTTACCTATTTCTTACTGATAATTAGCGGGCTCTTTTTCCGCGGGCTGGGCATGCACCTGACCTGGCCCTGGGACTTGCCGCCAAATGCCCTAACATTTTAGTCGAGCTTTTGGATGGCTTACTGGAAAGCGGAGGTTTGAGATGACAAACTCGGGAAGTAATCTGGCAGAAAAAAAAGCCATAACCAGGCGGAAGTTCCTAAGCGGTGCCTGGTGGGCGGCTACGGGCCTGCTGGTCGTCGAGACTACCGGGGGATTGGTAGCTTCACTGTGGCCTAGATTGAAAGCGGGAGGCTTCGGCAGCAAGGTCAGGGTCGCCAGTGTGGAAGAAGCCAAAGCCATGCCTGTGGGCACGGTAGCTTACTTCCCCGAGCAACGTTTTTACCTTTCTCGTGTCGAGTCTGGGTTTCTCGCCCTCTATCGCCGGTGCACCCATCTTGGCTGTGTGCTTCCCTGGCGAGCCGATGACCCCAGTGAAGATAACCTGGCCGGCAATGGCCGGTTCAACTGCCCCTGTCACGGTGGCATATTTGACCGCTATGGGGTAGTCCATGCCGGTCCACCCCCCAGACCCCTAGACCTTTTCCCCATTTCCATTGACGGGGGAGAGGTAATAGTAGATACGGGTACCGTTGTCTCGCGCTCCAGCTTCGATGAATCTCAGGTGACAAAGATTTAGTCATGCAGCAGAAGATATTGATTGGACTGATTGTGACCTTAATTATAGTAGTTTTTATCCCCACTTACTGGGCAATGGAGCCCGGACGACAGGAGGCAGCTCGCATTCGACAGCAGACCGAAGCGGTGGAAAGAGGAGCTAAACTATATAGCTCAGTATGCGCTACCTGCCATGGGGCTCAAGGCGAGGGCATTGTCGGACCGGCTCTTAAAGGTACGCAGCTTGACGATGACACTTTACAGAAATTCATCGCCAGAGGTATCCCAGGAACGGCGATGCCTGCCTGGGGCAAGGAAGACGGTGGGCCCTTTCATCAACAGCAAATAAAGGATTTAGCTACCTTCATCAAAAACTGGGACAAGGTTTTGAGCGAAACGCCAGCATCTCTGACATCTCCACAGCAGACCATGCCATCAACAACCGAGACAACGGCCACTGACGGTAGTAAAATATTTGCTAATAGATGCTCTAGCTGTCATGGGGTAAACCGGCAGGGCACCTCCGGCTTAGCGCCCGCTTTAACTCCCGAAAGCCTGGCAGCACTGAACGATACTACAATAAAAGACACCATATTGAACGGCCGGTCTGGCACGGCAATGCCCGTCTTTAAGGGAACCCTTAGCCCCGAGGAAATAGACGCCCTCCTCCAGTTTATCAAATACACCTTACCTTAGACAGAAAGGGTTATTCATACTCTAAAGAGGAGGTATTTTAAAATGAAATCAGGAAAAAGTGAGAGGTTTTCCTTCTACTCTTTTACTCTTCTTCCCGTGGTGTTCCTGGCTGCTTTGTTGGTAGGAGGGCTGTTCCTAATTTCATGTACAGGAGCACAGCCTACCCCTACCCCGCCAGCACCAACACCAACACCAGCACCAACGCCAACGGCAATAGACGCTGCTAAATTGTTTGCGACTAACTGTGCCGTCTGCCATGGGGAAAAGCGGCAGGGTATTTCTGGGTTAGCTCCAGCTTTGACTCCGACAAGCCTGACCAAGCTGAGTGACGCTGAGGTAGGAAGCACCATCTTGAAAGGCCGGAGTAATACGGCAATGGCCGGGTTTGAGGGACGCCTCAGTTCAGAGGAGATTGACGCCCTTGTTCAACTCATCAAGCGTACCTCGCCGTGAAACGGGCAGTCTCAGTCAGAGAAACTCCGAAGTCTACGTTTACCAGATAGTGAACATATATCTAGCCATTATTTACATAGCGGTAGCTATAGATGTTCTCCTGACGCAGTGAATGTAGTGATGTACCATAAAAAAAGAGCTAAAGGAGCAGGCTATGACAATTATGAAGTTTAGTTCGCACTCGAATGGTCAGTATATAACTGTCCCGCAGAAACGGTTAGGTAGTGTGCAATTAAAGATCCTGGAAGTGGTCTGGGATGCGCAAGAGGCCACTACTCAAGACATAACGAGGGCAATTGCTAAGAAGCGACCTCAAGCAGTTAATACAATACCGATTTCCCTAAAGCGTTTGACGAATAAAGGACTACTTAGTCGCACCATGGATGGGAAAAGATTCCGCTACCGGGCTACTGTAAGCAGAATGCGATTTTTGTCTGGAGTTTTGTGAAGCTCTTTCGTTATTTCTAAATACCTTTGGTTCTCTTACCACAAAAGTACTTTGTAACGGGCCGACTTTCATAATCGGTAGATATACTTCAACTGTTTTTGTCGTGAGTTTTACGTTTTCTAGAAAATCTCTCTAGACTCGATGGTGGGCGGTAGAGGACTTGAACCTCTGACCCCCTGCGTGTAAAGCAGGTGCTCTAACCAACTGAGCTAACCGCCCGAATGGCGCGCTTGGCGGGGCTCGAACCCGCTGCCTGAGCCTCCGCAGGGCTCCGCTCTATCCAACTGAGCTACAAGCGCCCGTTCTGTCATTGCCAGACCGCAGGCAAGATGGAGACCATCTCTTACTCAGCAAACCTTCCGTCTTGCTTCAAGTCTGGTGCCGAAGGAGAGATTTGAACTCTCACGCCCTTGCGGACACTACGCCCTGAACGTAGCGCGTCTGCCATTCCGCCACTTCGGCCTGACACCACTAAACTCTAGCCTATTTGCTATTGCTCGTCAACTGTCAAAGGCCGTTTTACCCACTTAATTTACACTCAAATTGACCTGAGTAAGCATACCGTCTACAATATTCTCTAATTATTAGCCTGATTGATATTTAAGAGGTGTCAGATTGTATCAAAAGACGACTCTGGATAATGGATTACGGCTCATCACCAGCACTATGCCACATACACGTTCGGTATCCATCCACTTCTTTATCGGCGTCGGCTCCAGATACGAAACTGAAGCCCAGGCGGGCATCTCCCACTTCATCGAGCACCTGCTCTTTAAGGGTACAGCCAAGCGGGCAACATCCAGTGATATTTCGGCGGCAATAGAAGGGGTCGGTGGAATCCTCAACGGAGGCACTGACAAGGAACTGACCCTCTACTGGTGCAAGGTAGCTCAAACCCACTTCTCCCTGGCTCTGGATGTGCTGGTAGACATGCTGCTGCACAGTAAGTTCGACCCGAGCGAAATAGAGCGGGAGCGCCCGGTTATCATCGACGAGATTAACATGAGCAAAGATTCCCCGCCACAGCAGGTTAACCTGCTGACTGATGCACTTTTATGGCCCGGACATCCCCTGGGACGCGATATCGCCGGTACTAAGGAATCTATGGCTGGCATTACCAGGGAGATGATACTCGACTACCTTAACAACCGGTACCAGCCTAATAATACGGCCGTTGCCATTGCCGGTAATATCCAGCACCAAGAAATAGTCAGCGCCGTAAGCCAGGCAGTAGCCAACTGGACTAACCAGCAGCCCCGCCCGGGATATTCACCTTACCAGGAGCAACCAAACCCGCGACTAAAAGTCGAGAAGAGGGACACGGAGCAGGCACACTTATGCCTGGCACTGCCGGGATTACCCATCCTTGACCCTAGGCGCTTCACCCTTGACCTGCTTAACACCATCCTCGGGGAAGGGATGAGCAGTCGTTTGTTCACTGAAATCAGGGATAAACTGGGGCTGGCTTACAGTATTCACAGCTATATCGACCACTTCCTTGACTCCGGCTCACTTATTATCTATGCCGGCTTGGAACCGAAGAACCTGTCCGCCGGTATTAGCGCTATTCTGGAACAGCTTGCCCTGCTCAAGGAACCCATCCCGGAATCGGAAATATCCAAAGCTAAAGAAATGGTCAAGGGGCGTCTGCTGCTGCGCATGGAGGATACCCGCGATGTTGCCAGTCTGCTGGGAGGGCAAGAGATTCTCACCGGACGCATTCTCACCCTGGACGACATAGTAGCTAAAGTCGATGCCATCACCGCCGATGAGCTAAAACAGATGGCCCGAGAACTGGTTATCGGCGACCGCCTGCGCCTGGCAGTAGTCGGGCCGGTTAGTGACGATGCGCCCCTGGAGAAACTGTTGAAGCTATGAGATAGCCTAGCAGCATGAAAAATAAAGTAGCCGTCCTCTTAAAAGAACGGCTACTCTTAAACTACTCAGAGAACGAGGAATTAATACATACCCTCCATGCCACCACCCATACCACCAGGAGGCATCCCAGGCGCCTTCTCCTTTTCCGGAATATCAGCCACCAGCGCTTCGGTAATCAGCACCATAGCAGCGATACTAGAGGCATTTTCCAGGCTGGTCCTGACCACTTTGGTCGGGTCGATAATCCCTTTCTTCACCATATCACCAAAGTCATCAGCTTCCGCATCATAGCCAGTGCCGGGCGGACTCTTCTTGACCGCATCCACCACCACTGAGCCATCCCGACCAGCATTTTCGGCAATCCAGCGGATTGGCTCCTCAACAGCTTTCCGG
>JACPSA010000005.1 GCA_016193545.1 Chloroflexota bacterium | reverse complement strand
GGTAAATTGTGCTTAGCTCCAATTTTCTCTCGCTATCAATAAAATATTACAGTGGGACTCAACTATCGATGTATGTTTCCCAGACGGCTGGATTCTTCTTCGGCTAATGCCTCCTCTAATTTGGTAAATAGAGGTTGGGGGGGAAGCAGTTTCTGCCCTGGCGGGGGAAAATGTAGCTGCCAGCCGTCACTTTCGACACTGCCCCCGAAACCGAGAGACGCGTGTAGCTTTTGAGAGCTGAAGGGCAAGAAGGGGTATAGCACCGTTCTCAGGCAGGAAAGCACGGAGATAGCTGCCTGTAAGGCGGTGGCTGAAGCCTGCCGGTCCTGCTTGATTGTTTTCCAGGGGGCTTTGTCATCAAGGTAGCGGTTGCTCTCCTGGGCCAGGGACATGGCTGACTTTATCGCTTCTTTGAAGTGGCAGTGGTAGAGAAGCTCATCCATTGTCTTCAGGGTATCCTCAGCTCTTTTGAGTAAAGCCCGGGTCTGGCTGTCAAATTCCCCTGCCTGCGGCACTCGGCCATCGAAGTTGCGGTAGGTAAAGGTGAGCACACGGTGCACCAGATTACCGTAGGTGGCGACCAGCTCGTCATTGTTGCGGCGGAAGAACTCGCGCCAGGAAAAATCGGTATCTCCGGTCTCAGGCATGTTTATTGATAGCAGGTAACGCAGTGGGTCGGGGTCGTAGCGTGAAAGGTAATCCGGCAGCCAGACTGCCCAGTGGCGGCTGGTTGAAAGTTTGCTGCCCTCGATGGTTAAAAACTCATTGGCCGGTACGTCGTAAGGGAGATTCAAATCACCGCAACCCATGAGCATCGCCGGCCAGATGACGGTGTGGAAGATGATGTTGTCTTTACCGATGAAATAGTAGCTTTTTGTCTCCTTGTCTTGCCAGAAAACACGCCATTTGTCATCATCTCCGGTGGATTCGGCCCACTCTTGGCTGGCGGAAAGATAACCGATAACAGCTTCAAACCATACATAGATGCGCTTCCCTTCAAAACCGGCCACCGGCACCGGTATCCCCCAATCAATGTCACGGGTTATCGCTCTTCCCTTGAGTCCCTCCTCAAGATAACCCCTGGTAAAATTGAGGACGTTCGCCCTCCAGTGCTTCTGCTGGCTTACCCATTCCTTCAATTTATCGCTGAAGGCGTCGAGTTTCAAGAAAAAGTGCTCCGATTCTTTGAATATCGGAGTTGTGCCGCAGCGGCGGCAGCGAGGGTTGATAAGCTCGCTGGCATTAAGGGGCTTGCCGCACTTATCACACTGGTCTCCCCTGGCGCCGGTAAAATGGCAATAGGGACAAGTGCCTTCGCTATAACGGTCGGGCAGAAAACGCTGGCAATTGGGGCAATAAGGCTGCGACATGCTTGCCTTGTAAATGTAGCCCTTCTCAAGAAGCGTGAGGAAAATATCGCTGGTTACCCGGGCGTGATTGTCAGTTCCGGTGGCGGTGTAAAGGTCGAAGGAAATACCCAGCTTTTTCCAGGATTCAAGGAACTGTTGGTGGTAAAAGTTGGCTACTTCCGCGGGTTTTTTCCCTTCTTGTTCCGCCTGGATAGTTATCGGCGTGCCGTGCTGGTCGGAACCCGATACCATCAATACTTCGTTCCCCTTGGTACGGTGGTAGCGGGCAAATATGTCAGCTGGCAGATAGGCTCCGGCAACATGGCCCAGGTGCAGCGGGCCGTTAGCGTAAGGCCAGGCTACCCCGATGAAGATTCTCTCGCCCATCTTTTATCCTGAATGATGATTTTGATGATAATCAATAATATAATCAGACCAACACAATATAAACCAAAGCTCTCCGTTCTGTCTACCCGTTTTTTGTTGGATGGCCGGTATTGCGCAATGGTACTATTCGGTTTTGGCGCGCCCCCGGCCCTCGCTACAGGTGGTTGGTGTTGTCATTGCGAGACCATCCTTCCTTCAGGAAGGAGGCGAAGCAATCCGAGTGGGGTGTAGTGTCCCTTACTCCCGGCTTGCCCCCGACTCCCGCCGCAGGTGGATTGCCACGTCCTTCAGCGGAAGGACTCGCAATGACAGTGGGAGCAAACCAAGTGCAAACATAACTTGCGCAATAGAGTATTGACGCAATTGCGGAATTGCGCTATAATTGGTAAAAGAGGTAGTTATGTCGGTTATCTGTATCGCCAATCATAAGGGCGGAGTAGGTAAAACGACCACAGCGGCTGCCCTGGCTCAGGGCCTCAGCGAACACGGTAAGCGCGTGCTGCTGGTTGATTGGGACCCCCAGGGTAGCCTGACCATCACCATGGGGTTCAATCCTGAGAGTCTTAAACTCACTGTGTATAACGTCCTGGCGAGCACCGTTAGTAATGACGGTGCTGTCTCAATTCAGGATGTTATTCTGCTGACCAGCAACCCGAATATCGACCTGGCGCCAGCTAATATCGAGCTATCCCAGGCGCAGCTCGACCTGGTGGGAGCATCCAACCGGGAGATGGTGTTGAAGGAAATGCTCCAGCCGGTACGCTCAAGTTATGATTTTATCGTGGTGGATTGTTTACCCAGTCTGGGTCTGTTGACCATCAATGCCCTGGCCGCCGCCGACCAGGTAATCATTCCTCTGCAAGCCGACTTTCTGGCAATGAAAGGGCTGGCGCTCCTTTTGAGTACGATTATCCGGATAAAAGATAAGCTTAATCCTGACCTGGAGATTTCCGGGATATTATTTACCATGACCAGCTCACGAACCCTGCACAGCCAGGAGGTTATCGAAGTTACCCGGAAAGCCTTTGGCGACCGGATAAGAGTCTTCGAGGCGCTTATTCCCACCAGTGTTCGCTTTAAGGAAGCTCCGGCCAGCGGGCAGTCAATCCTGACCTATGCTCCCCAGTCCGCCGGGGCTGATGCCTACAGATTACTGACGATAGAGGTGTTGAAATGAAGAGAGCTAAAATTACTGAGCAACTTGCCTACGGGACGGCCCTGGACCGTCTCACCGGTACCGCTAAGCCGACGGTGGCACCGTCAAGGGAAGTACCGCCTGTAACCGCTGAGGTTACCATGATTAAGCTGTCGGTATTTCTCAACCGGCAGGAAGACGCCTATCTAGAAACTCTATCGGCTACCGCCAAGTTCAGCGGCGGTAAGAAAGTCAGTAAGACACGCCTTATTGAAACCATGGTGCGGGCGTTCAGTAGCACCGACCTGGATGTGCGGGGGGTTAAAGATGATGAGGAACTGTACAAAAGAGTGATTGCGCAATTGCGCATAAGAGTAAATGCGTAGATACTCTTTCTGTCCCTTATTATTTTATAGCAGGTTGGCGGAGTTCGTGTTTTACGGTAAGCGCTAAGGTAAGAAGGTTACAAATCTGACATCCTTCTCTTCTTTCTTCGATACAGCGTAACCCTTATCCGTGGCACATTCGACACAGTACCGGGCTACATTGCCTTCTTCGGCCTCGACGCCGTCCTTTTCCGTAATCACCAGATAACGTTCGGCATAGGGTATGGTGCGCTGGCAGTTATCACACTGGATTTCCCCTGAAGATATACATCCTCGACGCATTTGTTCTCATTCTCCTTAAGTTTTTTTGGTTAGCTTAAGCCAAGCCCTATATAGCTCTTTCCTGGATAAGTCGGTTGTTTCCGCTACTCTGGATATGGCATCTCTGGCAGTTACCCCGGAGAGGCGCATCTGCTGTAACTGTTTCTCGATATCTGCGCTCACTGGCGGTTTCACCGGTAACTTGCTTCCCTCGATGACCAGGGTGAACTCACCTCTGGGCTCGGTGAAGTAATCGATGGCTTGACTGATGTTCCCCCGGAAAACTTCTTCATAAATCTTGGTGAGTTCGCGGCACACGGCTATTCTCCGGTCGCCCAGGATAAGAAGAATATCGGTTAACGTTGCCCGTAGCCGGTGAGGAGCTTCCAGCAGTATGATGGTGCCCTGTTCGTTAGCCGCCGTTTCCAGGAGATGTTGCCGGCTGCTGGCCTTACGGGGTAGAAACCCCAGGTAAGTAAATCTATCTGTCGCCAGCCCGGAGATAGCCAGCGCGGCAATGACGGCGGAAGGCCCGGGAATGGGAACGACCGGTATTGCCTGTTGAATAGCCGCCAGCACCAGTTCATAGCCGGGGTCGGATACGCCGGGTGTTCCCGCCTCGGAGACGAGCGCCACGTCTGCTTCTTTAAGACAGCCTAAAATATAGTCCAGCTTGGTCAATTTATTGTGCTCATGATAGCTTGTCATCGGCGTTTTAATGTCATAAGTAGTCAGCAGCCGTTTCGTTTTGCGGGTATCTTCGGCGGCAATGAGTTTCACCTGGCGCAGGGTGCGCAGAGCACGCTGGGAAATATCCCCCAGGTTACCAATGGGAGTAGCCACGATATAGAGGGTGGGCATTGTTTTTATTTCCTGTGTCTGAATTTGGTTGAACCACCGGGGGTTTCGAGAAAACAAGATATTATAACTCTGCGTTTCTTTGCCTGTCTAGCTTTTGAATTGTTACTGACCTTACGCCTAATCCGAAAAGGCCCCGACAGTTTCTGGGCAACCTCAAGATAAGGGGGAAGAGGTATTAGAAGAGGGGCTAACGCCCCTCTTAGACACTCTGACAGCCTGATTACTGTGAGTCTCTAAAGTAGCGGTGTGAATAGGGCTAAAAATTCTTGACTTTAGGTCTCTGCTTTTGTTATAGTGTCTGTTTAAGAAAGGGTGGTAGTATGCCAGTTCCGAAATCAAAGCAACTCAGACGTTCCTACGGTTTTGAAGAAGTGGCTATCGTGCCCGGGGATGTAACTATCAATCCCGAGCAGACCAATATTGATTTGGAGATAGAAGGCTTTACTTTTTCGGTGCCCATTTTAGCGGCGGCTATGGATGCGGTGACCGATGTTAACTTTGCTATCAAGATGAGCAAGCTGGGCGGACTGGCGGTTCTTAATCTGGAAGGGTTGCAAACGCGGTACGATAATCCACAGGAGATACTGGCTGAAATCGCTCAGGCACCGACGTCTGCGGTTACCCCCTTGTTGCAAAAAGTCTACTCCCAGCCGATTAAAGAGAATCTTATCGGCGAACGGGTACAGGCAATTAAAAAAGGTGGTGGGGTATGCGCTGTTTCTATGCTGCCGGCTAATACCAAGCATTTTGCGCCGATAGCTGCTGAAGCCGGGGCTGATATTCTTGTCGTCCAATCCACCGTTACCACGGCGCGGCATAAGTCGAAAAGTTCTCGGGGGCTTATCTTCACCGAGCTCTGTAAACTGGTATCGATGCCTATTGTCGTTGGTAACTGTGTCAGCTACGGCGCATGCCTGGAGCTGATGAGGACAGGAATTTCGGCAATTCTGGTCGGCGTCGGTCCGGGAGCGGCCTGTACTTCCCGGGAGGTGCTGGGTATCGGCGTTCCCCAGGTTACGGCGACTATCGATTGTGCTGCCGCCAGAGACCGCTACCTGGAAGAGTCAGGGCGGTACGTACCGATAATTACCGATGGCGGTTTCCGCCGGGGCGGTGACCTGTGCAAAGCTATTGCTGCCGGTGCCGATGGTGCCATGATTGGCTCTATCTTTGCCCAGACGAAAGAGGCTCCGGGGCTGGGTCATCACTGGGGGATGGCTAACCCACACGCCGCACTGCCGAGAGGTACCAGAATAAAAGTCGGGACTACCGGCACTTTGGAGCAGATTCTCTTTGGTCCGGCTTCAGTTACCGATGGTAGCCAGAACCTGGTGGGGGCTTTGCGTACGGCCATGGGTGTCTGCGGTGCCGCTACCATTAGGGATATGCATAAGGCTGAGATGGTGATTGCCCCGTCGATTACCACTGAGGGCAAATCATGGCAAATGGCGCAGTCATAAATTAGTGGTGGTGTAGTCCCTCCCGGGGTAGTTTTCTGCGATAAAGCTACTCTTCTTCCTCTTCTTCCTCGCTGGAAACCGTGCTTGTCCCGTGGGCAATGTGAGGTAATAAAGGCCCTCGCCCTTTACGCTGGCTTGACATGGGAAAGGTAAGGTTGTCAATCATCTGGCGTAACTCTTTTAGCCTGTCTTGAGGCTGTTCAGCGGTTACGTCTACAATCACTCCGCTTAGCCCCGCTTCCCATAGTGCCTGAAGCCCGTTGGCGGTCACTTCCGCTGGTATGGCGGCTAATACGGGCTTGTTCAATATAGCGGACAGGCGATGGAACAGCATAAGGTGCTGCCAGGTCAACAGGTAACTCTTCTCGCTGGAAATAAGTATGGCATCCACTGGAAGTTCATTAACCGCCCGTAGCAGCCCCTCGGTTAGTGATGGCTCGACTTCCAATATCTTGCCCACCTCGTCATTTTGAATTGACGCCAGGGGTGTAGTGGCTGCGGGGAAAACGACAAAATCGCATTTAACCTTGGTCAGCGCTTGTATGTCGTCTTGCCCACCTTGCAGCCAACCGCCCCAGGGAATATCGGGCATAGTTTGCGCTATATTCTCCAGGATTTTGGCAGATGAACTTAGTCTGGAAATGCGCAATAGACCGGCATCAGCTCCGCGGACGCGGTCAGTTAGTCCCCCGGCACTATCCTGTGGCAAGCTGGCAACAAGTTGTATTTTGAGTTTGGCTGTGGCCAGCTGCTTGGTTCTGAATCCAATGGCTTGAGGCTCGGTTCGGGAAAGCTGTTTCAGTTTATCGATGAATCTGCTCATTAGTCCTCCGTGGAGCCAGCGGAGGGAGTCGAACCCGCGACCCGCGCTTTACGAAAGCGCTGCTCTACCAACTGAGCTACGCTGGCTTTATCTGAGTATAACACAAAATTGCTTGGCCAGAAAAAAACTCGGGTGCCTCTGACCAGATTTTAATCTAATTTTAATGCTGGTTTTATGAGGAGATAACCGGTGCTCCCCTAAAATAGAAAGTGTGAATAAAGATAACTTGTACGGGGAGCTAGTGAAAGATGACTAATAATATCGGCAATTTAGGTAGAATGCTCAGACAGCAAAGGTTGATGAGGTCATTGACATTACGTGAACTGTCTGCCCTGTCAGGTATATCTCCGTCTCACCTGGGCCGTATCGAGAAAGGGGGAAGGTTCCCTTCAGCTGCGGTCCTGCGTAGACTTGCCCGGCCATTGGCTATTGAAGAGAGCGAGCTTTTTTTGTTGGCTGGCTATCTCTCCCCGCCGTCGGCTGGCATCGAGGAGAAGAAGCCCGGATACAGCGGTGGGCAACTGGACCCTTATGTCCGGGAGGTGTTGAGCCAGGAGCCGGTTGAAGTGCAGCGTGCCGTTATCGGTATTTTGAGTATCTTAAAAATTATTGCTCAGGGGGTGAAATAATGGGAAAGAACATTAAGACGGTTATCAGGTGTCCTAATCATAAGAAGGTAATGGTATTTGATGATACGGGAAAACCGATTCCTGAATATCAGGGTAGATATGAGGAACTAAAAGAAACTATTCTGAAGGATGCGCCGGCTGATGCCAAGTTCGGTTATTACTTTGACTATGGACCGGAATTGCGGGAAGTTCCCAGAGAGGAATGGTAATCAGACAGGATACTTATTACCCCGGTTCTTAATATCTATTGGAAATCTGCTGAGTTTGACTTTTATCTGCTTATTTTGCCCCTTATTTCCACGGTAGTGAATACCGTCAGCAGGTCGGCGCTGCTACTCATCCTCTGACATTAACCGGTTTGTTTCCTCGTCTTTAACGGGTTTTTATCATGCCTCTTCTAGTTGTCTGAGCTGTTGACTGCTGTCACCGTTTCTATATTTGCCGGGTTGGCTATGGCCGCAGATGCAGCTAGTTACTCCATATGATAGGTGATAGCTGGCAGTTTTAGTGCACCTATGATACACTTGGCATCAGTATTGCGCGGGGTCTGTGAGGCGGATACTGGGGAGTGTAGATATGACGCTGCGTAAGAAAACGCTAACCATTATCGGCCTGACGTTCGTCGGGCTAATTGTGATTCTGTTCTTCATCTCGCAGCAGATTTTGCTGAGCAGCTTTGCCGGTTTGGAGGAGCAGAATACCCGCCAGAATGTGGAACGGATGCTGAGTGTTTTGTCCGACGACCTTGCGGCTCTGGAGGCTACGGATGGTGATTGGGCGGCATGGGATGATACCTATGCCTTTATCAGCGGTGTCAACAGTGGTTATATCAAGACGAATATCGTCGAGGGGACTTTTGTCGGGTTAAAGCTGAATTTTATACTGTTTATCAATACCTCTGGTGAAACGGTCTTCGCCAAGGCTTTCGACCTGAATAGCGAGAAGGAAATACCGGTTCCGCAGAGTTTACAGACCCACCTGGCTGGTAGCGACTGGCTTAGATACCATCCTGATGCGAAGAATAGTATCAGCGGTATCGTTCTGCTACCTGAAGACCCAGTGCTTATTGTTTCGCGGCCTATTCTGCACAGTGATAGGACCGGGCCGGTTGCCGGGGCGTTTATTATGGGGCGTTACCTGGATGCTGGTGAGATTGACCGTCTGGCAGAGAGGACGCTTTTGTCCTTATCCGTTTATCGAGCCGATGACATTCGGATGCCGGCCGATTACAGAAGGGCACTTTTATCTCTGTCTAAAGATACGCCGATTCTGGTTCGACCGATTGATGCGCAGCGTGTTGCCGGTTATAGCTTACTTAGCGATATTTACGGCAAGCCGGCTCTGGTGCTGAGGGCGGATATGACCAGGGATATTTACAGTCATGGTCAGCGCAGTATTGCCTACCTGATATTATCGATAGTGGTCGCCGGGGTGGTACTGGGTACGGCCACCATGTTGCTTCTGGAGAAACAGGTACTGTCCCGTTTGGCGCGTCTCGGTAAAGGCATTAGAAGCATTGGTGTTACCGGTGACCTTTCGCAGCGGGTATCGGTGACAGGACAGGATGAATTAGCCAGACTGGCAGACACGATAAATGTGATGATGGAAGCATTGGAGCAATCGGGCCAAATGCTGCAGGACAAAAACCGACAACTGGATGCTCAGAATGAAGAGCTGATGCTAAAGCAACAGGAGCTTATCGACAAAACGGCGGAGGTAGAAAGGGCGACTCAGGCAAAGTCTGAATTTCTGGCCAACATGTCTCATGAGTTGCGTACCCCGCTAAATGTCATTATCGGTTTCTCCCAATTGATGATGGATAGGGTTCCCGGGGAGATTAATGATGAGCAGAGGCAGTGTTTGAGCGATATTTTGAGTAGCAGCCAGCACCTGCTGCAATTGATTAACGATGTCCTTGACCTGTCCAGGGTGGAATCGGGTAAGGTGGAGCTCAAGCCGAAAAATATTGTCTTGAGTGAGGTACTGGAATCGTTAGCCAGAACCATGATGCCGACATTGGCATCGAGGGGGCAAAGCCTTGATGTCGAGGTGGCACCGGGGTTACCGCGAATTTATGCCGATGATGGTAAAGTTGGGCAGGTGCTGCGCAATTTATTAGACAATGCCTCCAAGTTCACTCCGGACGGGGGTAAGCTTAAGATTGAGGCAGTCAGGGAAAATCACTGGTGTCGGGTCAGCGTGATTGACAACGGTCTCGGCATCAGGAAAGAGGACCAGGAAAGGATATTCGAGCCATTTTTCCGGGTGGATAGTTCGCTGGGCAGGGAGAGGGGTGGTACCGGCCTGGGGTTGCCGCTGGTCAAGCAGATTGTGGAAAGGTATGGCGGACGGATTTTGGTTGAGAGTGAATTAGGTAAGGGAAGTCGTTTTATCTTTACCCTGCCGCTGGCGGCTGGGTGACCATGCTTGGAAAGAGGCAGCGATGATGGCAGAGAAGATTCTGATTGTAGAGGATAATCCCCAGAATATGAGGCTGATGGAGATGACGCTCAGGGGTGAGAATTACATTTTACTGAAGGCGACTAATGGAGAGGAGGCACTGGATACGGCCAGGAGAGAGCAGCCGGACCTCATTATCATGGACATACAGTTGCCCGGAATGAATGGACTTGAGGTGACCCGGAAGCTCAGGGAAGTCCCGGCATTTAGTCGTACCCCAATCATCGGTGTCACCGCCTATGCTATGAAGGGGGACCGGGAAAAGGTTATCGAGGCCGGGTGTAATCTGTATCTGCCAAAACCGATTGATACCCGTAAGCTACCGGAAATGATTGCTGAAATGCTGTGCCAGCGACCGGAAATAATCTCTGGCCTTAGTGGAGATAGCAGTGGCAGACAAGAAAGTTCTGATAATTGATGATGACCCCATTTTTCAGAGGCTGGTCGACCAGATTCTTGCCCGGCAAGGGTATGAGGTGCTGAAGGCAGGCAGTGGGCCGGAGGGGCTACGGCTCTTGTTTGCCGAAAAGCCAGATATCGTGCTTCTGGATATGGTTATGCCCAGGATGGACGGCTGGCAGACCTGCCAGCGCATCCGTGAAATTTCCGATGTACCCATCATCATGCTCACCGGTCGGCAGAAGACTGAAGAAGACGTTGTCCGCGGGCTTGACTATGGGGCTGATGAGTACCTTTTTAAGCCGGTAGGCAACAGGGAACTGGTGGCTAGGATAAGGGCGGTGCTGCGGCGTGGTGAACTGCCCCCGGCAGCGGAAGCGCAACGGGAGGCTACCTACGCTGATGACTACCTTACTGTGGATATAGCTGAGCGGAAGGTTACCGTGCAGGGAGAGCGAGTGAAGCTGACCCCGAGGGAGTTCCGCCTGTTCGCTCTCCTGGTGGAGAGGACAGGTCATATTGTCACCCACCGTGAGCTTCTGGAGAAAGTGTGGGGTTGGGAGTATATTGAT
The DNA here is from genome assembly GCA_016193545.1 of Chloroflexota bacterium. GTDB lineage: Bacteria > Chloroflexota > Dehalococcoidia > Dehalococcoidales > UBA2162 > JACPSA01. The sequence goes on along the minus strand of JACPSA010000005.1, from coordinate 13,503 downwards.
GACCTCGATTATATACGGATTTACATTTCGCATCTGCGCCAGAAGCTAGAGGCGGACCCGGCGCTGCCGAAGTATATCATCACTGAACCGGGAGTCGGTTACTATTTTCAGAAGATTAGTTGATGGCAGGCAGCAGCCAGATGCCAGGATAAGTTATCAATTCAGGAGGTAGCGATGCTAACTGTATGGGAAGCGATAAAAATGAGGCGCAGTATCCGTAAATTTGCTCAGGATGATGTCCCCGAGGATATTCTTGCGCAGATGTTTGAGGCTGCCAGGCTGGCACCATCAGGGCATAACCGCCAGCCGTGGCGCTTTCTGGTAGTCAGGAATCAGAAACAGAAAGACGAGCTCTGCCGCATGTGCCGTGGGCAGCGGTTTATCCAGGAGGCACCGGTAGTGATTGTTTGTTTTGGTGACCTGAACCGATACAAGCTGCAGGCTACCAGGCAAGTGCACCAGGAACTTGTGGAATTAGGGGTTGCGGATGGACGCTCAAACTATCTGGTTGAACCCGGACAGGGTAAACCTGCGGAAGGTATGGGCGCTATGGCTCTTGAGGACGCCCTATCGCATTTGAAGGCTAACAGCTATATCGCAATCGAACATCTGGTATTGATGGCTACCGCTATGGGTCTGGGTACGTGCTGGGTAAGCCGTATCAGCGGACTGGCTGAAGTCAACCGCCTCTTTTCCTTAGGTGATAATCTGGTTCCGGTTGCCCTGGTCGCCTTAGGCTATGCCGCAGGTGGACAGCCCCCGCCACGGCCCCGTCTCAGTCGTCAGGAGATTATGATTGAAGCACAAACAGACTGAGCGTGCCGGTAAGCGATGTTTTTTGTTTCTAAGGCTTCTTTTCAGTCTATATTAAGAATGGACAGTGGGTTCTTTCCACAGAGTGTATCATGTGTTTGCAGTGCGAAAATGTTTGTGTGCCGAAGGCATTAAAGGCAAATTGGGGCTTTGACTGCGGAACCAAAGAGTTGCTTAACATGAGGAGCGCCCCATTGAATAAATCGTAATTAGTCATAGATTCTTAAAAAATTCCAGAATAAATGTACGCATGAAAAGGCAAACATCCCGAACGACCTCGTGGTTGACGCTAAAATGAGCTTATGATAGTATAATGGCACTTTAACGGGAAGATACTGGTTGGGGTTCTCTGATTCCCTTTGGCTATTCAGGCGATGGCTATTCTGCATCTTATTTTCGGTGTTAATCCAGTGCGAGTGAAAGAGCTATGCCGGTAGAGCAAGAGCTGGGCAATTTATCCCTCGATAGAGATACGCTGCTGACTATCGGCGTTTTCGATGGGGTTCATCGTGGCCATCAGCATCTGATTTCACAGCTAATGAAGCAGGCGCGGCAGCAGAATTTACTGGGTGGCGTGGTAACTTTCCGGCAGCATCCCCAAGAGATATTGTCCCCCAGAACCAGACTGCCGTACTTGACCAGCGTCGATGAGAAAGTCAGGCTGCTCAAGAATGAAGGTATTGACCTGGTCGTTGTTTTGTCCTTCACTGCCGAGTTGGCCAGGCTTAGCATGGTTGAGTTTGTCGGCCTGTTAAAGAAATATCTTAGAATGCGTGGCCTGGTCGTCGGTCCCGATTTTGCTTTGGGCCGTAACCGGGAAGGCGACATCGATACCCTGCGCAAGTTGGGTAAGGACATGGAATTCAATGTCACCGTGGTGCCTCCTCTAAAGAGGAACGGTGAAGTCGTCAGCAGTACGGCCATCAGACAGGCTCTGGCTGCTGGCGATGTGCGCAGGGTGAGCGACCTGATAGGGCGTCCTTTCCGTCTTCAGGGGCGGATAGTTAGCGGCGCTGGCCGTGGCTCGAAGCTGGTGGTGCCGACGGCTAATCTGGAGGCGGACCCGAACCAGGCTCTCCCGGCCGATGGCGTTTATGCTACCCGCTCCGATGTCGATGGTAAAGTCTACCAATCGATGACTAATATCGGGCATCAGCCTACTTTTGACGGCTCCGGGCGTACTGTGGAGACCTATATCCTTAACTACAACGGTAACCTGTACGGGCATGAGCTAAAAATCGATTTTGTCGAGAGGCTTCGGGGCGAGAAGCGATTCGATACCACCGAAGAGTTGAAAAGACAGATAGACGAAGATATCAAGAAAGGGGTTGCGATACTGAACTCCCGGAGTAAAAACCAGATATGAGTGCTAAGCTGGATACCGGCTATCTGCTCGGGCGGGGAGTAGCCGAGGTTATCGTCAGAGAGGAGATGGAGGCGCTGTTGCGTTCGGGCAAGAAGCTGCGCCTGAAAGAGGGTTTTGACCCCAGCTTCCCTGATATCCACCTGGGACATGCGGTGGGTCTGAGGAAGCTGCGGCAGTTCCAGGAACTGGGCCATCAGGTGGTGCTTATCGTTGGTGATTGGACGGCTCAGATTGGCGACCCGAGCGGCGCTTCAGTTACCCGGCCGATGCTGACCGCGGAGCAGGTGAAGACCAATGCGGAAACCTATATGCAGCAGTTCTTCAAGATAGTCGATAAGAAGAAGACAGAGGTGGCCTGGCAAAGCGAGTGGTTCGGCAAGTTCACGCTAGGCGATGTCATTAAACTGACCAGCAAGTTTACTGTTGCCCAGTTGCTGGCCCGTGATGACTTCAACGCCAGGTACACTGCCGGGCGGCCCATCGCGGTGACCGAGTTGCTCTACCCCTTGCTCCAGGCCTACGATTCGGTAATGGTAAAAGCGGATGTTGAGTTCGGTGGGACCGACCAGAAGTTCAATTTACTGCTGGGGCGAGAGCTGCAAACGATGATGGGACAGACTCCACAGCAATGTTTGATGACCCGTCTGCTGGTTGGCACCGATGGCACCCATAAAATGAGTAAAAGCCTGGGTAACTATATTGGTGTTGCTGAGCCACCTGATGAAATCTATGGCAAGGTGATGTCTATTCCTGATAGCCTTATTGTGGACTACTTTGAATTGTTGACTGACATTCCTGATGAGGAACTAAAGAAATTCAGGCAAGAGCTTGATAACGAAAACATCAATCCAATGATACTTAAGAAGCGGCTAGCTAGAGAGATTGTAACCCAGCTTCATAGCCAAAAAACGGCAACTGAAGCCGGGGAGACAGCTAATGCAGCCAGACTAGCGGCAGAGGAGGCAGCCAGAAAAGCTGAAGCGCAGTTTGAGAGGGTGGTTCAAAAAGGGGAGATACCAGAGGAGATAGAATACCTCCCTTTGAATTTGTATTTTAAGGACTTATCACCTGAACAAATGGAATTCACAAGTGTTGACATCAGCAAACTACTTGTTGTAGCGAAGAAAGTCAAAAGCCGTGGCGAGGCTAACAGATTGATTGAACAAGGAGCTGTCAGCATAGATGTTAGGTTTTCTTAAATCTACCTAGTCCTTACTAAAAGCGGGTAAACGCCACTTTGCTAAAGTTATTAATTCGGATATAATGACTAATCAGACTAATCAAAAGTAGAGGAGCTGACTATGGAAGAGTTACGTATACCCGGACCAACCCCCTGCCCGCCGGAAGTCCTTAAGGCGATGGCCAAGCAGATGATAAACCACCGCAGCGAAGAATTCGAGGGGATGATGGAGGCGGTAACTGCCAATCTGAAACGGTTATTCCAGACCAAGAATGATGTTTTCCTGCTTACCGGTTCGGGTACCGGTGGCCTGGAAGCAGTTGTTGTCAACACTCTGTCGCCGGGGGATAAAGTGCTGGCGCTGTCCAGTGGCGCCTTCGGAGAGCGTTTTATCACTATCACCCAGAAGTTCGGGGCGGATGTGGTGCCCCTGCGCTTTGACTGGGGTAAGCCGGTTGATGTCGAGGCAGTACGCCAGGCCCTGAAGACCGAGGCCAAAATCAAAGCGGTTATGGTTACCCATAATGAGACCTCTACGGGCGTAACTAACGACCTGGCGGCGATAAGCTCACTGGTCAAAGAGTACGATAAACTGTTGCTGGTCGATGCTATCAGTAGTCTGGGTTCAATCGACCTGCCGGTGGATAAGTGGAACTGCGATGTTGTCGTCACCGCCTCTCAGAAAGGGTGGATGGTGCCGCCGGGTATGGCGATGCTCAGTGTCAGTCAGGCTGCCTGGAAAGCACATGCCGTGGCGAAGATGCCCCGCTTTTACTGGGATTTTACTCAGGCTAAGAAGTATCAAGACAAACAACAAACGCCGTGGACGCCGGCTGTTTCGGTAGTATTTGCACTGTCAGTCGCGCTGGAGATGATGCTCAAAGAGGGTTTGCCTAACATCATCGCCCGGCACGCCAGAGTGGGACGGGCCGCCCGCAGCGGGGTTAAATCACTGGGATTATCTCTCCTGGCGGATGAAGATTATGCTTCTAACACGGTGACCGCAGTAAATTCTCCGGCCGGTGTGGACAGCGAGAAGCTGCTTGAGGTCCTCCGGGAGGAGCACCATATTGAGCTGGCGGAAGGACAGGCACATCTGGTCGGCAAGATATTCCGTATCGGGCACCTGGGCTGGGTAACCGAAAAAGACATTGAAAAGGTAATAAAAGCCCTGAAGGTGGCGCTACCCAAACTCGGTTTTGTCGGCGCCGCAGTGTAATCCGGAGAGTTGGTCTATGAAAGTTCTGGTTGCCGAGCCCTTTGGTAAAGAGGGCATCGAAATACTCCGTGGTTTTGTCGAGGTTGACATCAAGCCGGGACTGAAGCCTGAGGAGCTAATAGCTATTGTCGGCGATTACGAAGCCTTGATAGTGCGCAGCCAGAGTCAGGTCACCGCTGATGTGGTCGCTGCCGGCAAGAAACTACAGGTTATCGCCCGGGCCGGCGTCGGTGTCGATAACATCGATGTCGAAGCGGCCACGGCCAAGGGTATCGTCGTGGTTAACGCTCCTACCGGTAATACCATCGCTGCTGCCGAACATACTATCGGCCTTATGCTCGCTCTCGCCCGACATATTCCTCAGGCGAATGCTGTGCTCAAATCGGGAGCGTGGCGGCGGAATGATTTCGTTGGTATCGAGGTCAAGGGCAAAACACTAGGTATCGTTGGCCTGGGTAATGTCGGTTCGGAGGTAGCCAGGCGTGCCCGGGGTCTGGAGATGAAGCTACTGGGCTACGACCCCTTTATCTCTGTCGACCATGCTCGTAATCTGCAAGTTGAGTTGGTGCCTTTAAAACAGCTATTCAAAGAATCGGACTTTATTACTCTGCACATACCGCTAACCGCACAGACGAAAATGTTGATTGGTACTAAAGAACTGGCTCTGGTCAAACCGACAGTTCGCATCATTAATGCTGCCCGCGGAGGCTTGATTGATGAAGAAGCACTGGCTAAGGCGGCGAAAAAGGGGAAAATTGCCGGTGCGGCTATCGATGTTTTTAGTACGGAACCGCTGACCAGCAGCCCGCTTTTTGAGCAGGCTAATATTATCGTTACCCCTCACCTGGGGGCTTCCACGACCGAGGCGCAGACGATGGTGGCGACCGATATTGCCGAGCAGGTTGTTGCTGTGCTCAAAGGGCAGCCGGCCCGGTATGCCGTTAATGCCCCGTTTATTTCGGCGGAAACGATTCCGGTGCTGATACCTTTCATCAGGGCGGTGACTACAGCCGGTAAGCTGCTCAGTCAGTTAATTACGGGACAGATTAGTTCTATTCAGATTAAGTATGATGGTGAGATTTCCGGTTATGATACCAAAGCTCTCAGGGCGGCTACCCTGGGGGGGCTGCTTGAGGGGATTAGCGAGGAACGGGTTACCCTGGTTAATGCCGATAAGGTGGCTGCCCGGCGCGGGCTAGCCGTGGTCGAGCAGAAGGAGGATACCTGCGAAAATTACGCCAGCCTTATTACCGTCGCCGTCACTACCAGCACCGGCGTGACTACTATCGCCATAACCGTCATGCGTGGTGAAACGCACATTGTCCAGGTCAATGATTACTGGATTGACATTGTACCTACTGGAGGTTACTTTCTCTTTAGCGACCATCTGGACCAACCGGGTCTTATCGGGGCGGTGGGCAAGATAACCGGTGATGCTAATATCAACATCAGTTCGATGCATCTCGGCCGTCTCAAGCCCAGGGGGCAGGCGTTAATGATACTGGCGCTCGATGAGCCTTTACCGGAGAAAGAGCAGCGGCAAATACAGTCTATTCCCGGTGTCCATACTGTGACACTGGTAAAACTTTAATTCAAGCGGGCGGATATCGGTTCCGTCTCTGTCTGAGGCAAAAATAATCTAAAAAACAATAGGGAGGTAGGCATGGAAATTGACTATAAGAAGGATGGAAAGATTGCTATCTTTACGCTCAACCGACCCGACGCCATGAATTCGTTTAGCGTTCAGTTGTTAAAAGAACTCTATGCGGCGATGGTTGATTTTCGGGATGACCCGGATTTATGGGTCGGTATCGTTACTGGGGCTGGCGACAAATCTTTTTCAGCCGGTGCCGATATCAAAGAGCTGTTCCCTTACTGGAAAGAGCACAAGGCTGACCCGTGGGCAGTGCCGCTGGCGCCGATGCACCGCTTCGAGCTGTACAAGCCGCTGGTGGCGGCTATCAATGGCTATGCACTGGCCGGTGGTATGGAACTGGCGCTGGCCTGTGATATCAGGATAGCCTCGGAGACAGCGCGCTTCGGCCAGACGGAGGTACGCTGGGGGGTATTGCCGGCGGCGGGGGCTACCTGGAAATTGCCCAGGACTATCCCGTGGTGTAAGGCGGCTGAGATGAACCTGATGGGCAGAATGATTGACGCTCAGGAAGCCTACCGTCTGGGTCTGGTTAATAAGGTCGTTCCCCAGGCACAGGTGATGCCGACAGCCAGGCAATGGGCTGAGGAAATCTGCCAGATGGCGCCTCTCGCCGTCAGGGCGGCCAAAGAAGCCATGCTTCGCGGTACGACGCTGGACAAGGAAGAAGGCGCAAGGTTGGAACATGCCCTGTTTACTTATTGCCTGGAAACTCAAGACCTGGCAGAAGGCAGGGCGGCTTTTATGGAAAAACGAAAGCCCGTCTGGAAAGCGAAGTAATAAAAGCTTTGCCTGCGGTGACGGTGTGCTTGATTAAAAACAGGAAGGAGATTTAAGCCGATGGTTGATAAATTAAAGGGAAGGGTGGCGGCTGTTACCGGTTCCGGACAGGGTATCGGGCGGGCGATAGCTGTAGCTCTAGCCAAAGAAGGGGCCAAAGTGGTCACTAATAACCGTCGTGCGGGTACATCCGGTGGCGATGCTGAGACCACAGCCAAACAGATTAGAGATATGGGAGGGCAGGCAGTACCCTTCTATGGTGATGTGGCCAGTTTCGAGGAAGCCCGCCAGATGGTGCAGAAAGCGAAGGACGAGTTTGGCCGACTGGATATCGTCGTGAATAACGCCGGTGCTGACGCAGCTCACATGGTCTGGAACATGACGGAAGAGGAATGGGATAGGTCGGTGGATTCTTACCTGAAGGGCAGTTTCAACTGTATTCGGCATGCCTGTGTTTTAATGAGAGAGCAAAAGTGGGGACGAATTATCAATACGACCTCCGTGGAGCGATTGGGAGCAATGGGGCATTGTAATTATGTGTCGGCGAAGGCGGGGGTAGTCGGTTTAACCAGAGCCATTGCCCGGGAGCTGGGCAGGTATGGCGTGACCTGTAATGCTTATGCTCCCCTGGTTGCCACGCGGTTTACGCTGAGTGAGGATGCCGTGTCCGGATTCAAAAAGCGGTATGAAGCGGGGCTGATAACCAAAGAACAACTGGATGAGTATATTAACCTGGACCCCCCGGAGACGGTAGGTCCGCTGATTGCTTATCTGTGTACTGAGGAGGCGGGCGATATCAATGGGCAGGTATTCGATGTCACCAAGGGCAATATCTCGATTTACTCCGAGCCGGTGAAGGTGAGAACTATACCCAGAAAAGAAACCCTGTGGACGGTAGAAGAGCTGATAAAGCTGGTGCCTGCGAAATTACTGAAGGGGTACAAAAATCCGTCGCCAGCCCAGCCGGCTTAGTATTTTGTATAAAGATATTTTTAGCACTCTTGGGGAAACTAAATAGCAGAGCGTTTAAGAGGGGCATTAGCCCCTCTTTTAATATTTCTTTCCCCTTCCTTGAAAAGGAGAGGGGGATCAGGGGTGAGGTTCGTAAGGCAATCTCATACCAGCCGGTTGAGAATCAGGCCGGATGGCAGCTTGGGATAGAAGTAGGTCGACTTCCGGGGCATCTTATCGCCGATATCGGCGATGGCTTTAATCGTTGTCGGCTTGACCGGGTTCAGCAGCAGGGCTAGCTGGTACTCCTGTGCGGATACCCTCTTTATCGCCTCCTGCCGGTCATAGCTGTAGGCCAGGCTTGTCGCCTCTTTATCACTGCTCAACCCCAGCAGTTTTTCCAGTATGATATGGTCGACAATGCTGACATCGAGTTTCTTGTACAATTCCGAATGGAAGTAGGGCATCATCTGGCTGGCTGCTGTCGGGTTACTTAGTTTCAGCAGGAAAAGGCAGTCGGTGGCCAGACCGAAAAGGATTAGCCTGGTCTCGTCGGTCTCCATGAGTAACTTGTCGACCTGCTGCCAGACACCGGGCTTGGCTAATGGTAATTCCTCTATTTTAAAGAATGGCTGCAACTTAGCCATCAACCCGTTGAGGCCTGATTTTGAGATACCGCGCACCAGCCGGTGCGGAGGCAGAATAATGAGTCCCGGGTCAGCGAAATCCACCAGTGTCATCATGACAAAGTTAAAGGCTTCTTGCCCGGAGGTGCTTGGCAAGGAAGTGCGCCTCTCGCGCTGGTAAGTAAGGGCACTTTCATAGCGATGGTGACCGTCGGCAATATAGAGGGGCTGCTCAGTCAGATGGCTGATGATGTGGCTAACTATCTCATGCTTGGTGATAGCCCGGATAATATGCTGCTCTCCATCGACACTCTTCAGGCTGAGCAGGGGTTTGTTTCGCTCCTGAGCGGCCAGGATTGAAGTGATTTGCTGTCCCTGGTCGTCATATATAGCCAGAATCGGGCTGGTATTAGCCTGCAGCGCCCGTAGCAGGCTTAATCGGTCGCTCTTGGGGTTGGCTATCGTGCCTTCGTGGGGGCGGATGGCCTTTCTTTAACCTGACGCGGGCGATGATACCGCGGCGTTTGTATTCTTTTCCCTGGTGTCTGAAATACTGGTCATGAAGGTAGATAGCCGGCGTTTCATCGGTCTCAAGGACGCCCTGTTTGAGCCACTGCTCCAGAGTGGCAGCGGCGCGCGTATATTTATTATCTGTGGCGGTATCCTGGGGTAATTCACGCGTAAATTCCAGCCGGACGAAGTTGAATTCGCTGCTCAGATACAGTTCTTGCTGCTGTTGCGGGCTGATGATGTCATACGGGGGACAAATGACCGCCGGCCAGTCCTTGATTAAAGATTTGTTATAGTGAACACCCCGGAAGGGGCGAATTTCAGCCATGCCTGTCTGTTCCTTTCTTTTTCACTGCCGACTGTTTCTGTGCCGTAGTTTACCCTATGTGCCAGTATGGCGCAACTGTTTTCAAACAGGAATTCGAGGCAGGTCGGTTATCTTTTTAGGCTGTGTCCACTGTGCTATACTTAACTACCGAATAGCTTCACATTTGACAGAGGACAGGTGTATGGCAGGACCGGCTAAGGCAAAGGAAAGAATCGAGCAGCTAAAAGCTCGAATCAACTATCACAACTATCGCTATTATGTTCTGGATAACCCTGAAGTTAGCGATGTCGAATATGATAGTTTGATGAGGGAACTCAAACAGCTCGAAGAGCAATACCCCCGGTTGTTGACTCCGGACTCGCCCACACAGCGGGTCGGGGCTGCCCCGGTAGAAGCCTTCGGAGTCGTGGAACACCGTTTCCCTTTGCTGTCGCTGGGCAATGTCTTCTCTAGAGATGAGCTATTGGCCTGGCATACCCGGACGGTAAAGTTATTAGCCCGAGAGCAATTTGAGTTGGTTGCCGAGCATAAGATTGACGGACTGGCGGTAGCCCTGACCTATGTCAACGGTAGATTGGCCAGCGGAGCCACTCGTGGAGATGGTTTTCGCGGTGAAAATATTACCCAGAACCTGAGGACAGTCAGAAGCATCCCCCTGTCGGTGATTGGAGAGGCACCGCCCCGCTTCGAGGTGCGGGGTGAAGTCTTTTTACCTAAGGCCGGCTTCCTTAAGTTAAACCAGGAAAGGGAGGCTGAGGGCTTGCCCCTGTTTGCCAACCCCAGAAACGCCGCCGCCGGTTCGGTGCGCCAGCTTGACCCGCGTATTACGGCCCGGCGTCAGTTGGATATTTATGTCTATGCCCTCGGCTATGCTGAAGGTAAAGCGGTGCCGGAAACCCACTGGGAAACGATGCTGTATCTGAAGTCGCTCGGTTTCAAGGTGAATCCGAATAATGCCTTGCTCGTCAGTATCGACCAGGCCGAGGAGTATTACCGGACCTGGGTGGAGAGGAGGGAGAGTTTGTCTTATGAAGCTGACGGAATCGTGGTCAAAGTGAACTCACTGGCTCTGCAGGCGCAACTGGGTAATATCGGCCATGAGCCCAGGTGGGCGATTGCCTATAAGTTTCCGGCTACTCAGGCAACTACCCGGCTAAGAGAAGTCAGAATTAGTGTCGGACGGACGGGCACGCTGAACCCCTACGCCGTCCTTGAGCCGGTAGCCGTCGGCGGGGTGACTATCAAGCAGGCAGCCCTGCATAATGAGGACGATATCCGGCGCAAGGATATCCGTGAAGGCGACAGGGTTCTGGTGCAGCGTGCCGGAGAAGTGATTCCGGAGGTGGTCGGTCCGACTCCCGAAAGCAAAGAGAGTCCCGACCGTGGCAAGGAATTCAACCTGCTGGAGAAACTGAAGGAGATTTCTAAGGAGAAGTGGAGGAAGAACCAACCGCTCTGCCCGCAGTGTGGAACCGAGGTGTTCCGTCCTGAAGGTGAGGTCATGTACTACTGTACCAATGCTGCCTGCCCGGCACAGGTGCTGGCACGACTGGAACTTTTTACCTCTCGCGGGGCGATGGATATCAGGGGAATTGGCGAATCGATGGCGGCGACTCTGCTGAGAGAGGGACTGGTCAGGGATGCCGCCGATTTATATTATCTTAAAGACAAAAAAGAACAACTGCTGGGGCTAGAGAGAATGGCGGAGAAGAGCGTGAACAATATCCTGAATGCCATTGAGAAGAGCAAAGATAGGCCGCTAGCTCGCATTATTTACGCCCTTGGCATACGCCATATCGGGGAACAGATGGCGCTGCTGCTGGCGGAACACTTCAGCAGTATCGATAAACTGGCTGATGCCTCGAAAGAAGAGCTGACGGCTATCCCCGGTGTTGGCGACAAGATTACTGAGAGCGTCGTTGTTTTCTTCCGGCAGACAGAAAACCGTAATTTTATTAGAAAGCTGAGAGAGGCTGGAGTCAGGCTGGAAGTGGAGGGAGGCAAGCCTGCCGAGCTACCTCTGGCCGGGCAGGAGTTTGTCGTCACCGGCCGCCTTGAAAAGTTGAGTCGGCAGCAGGCTGAGGACAGGATAAAAGCCCTGGGCGGTAGCGCCAAAGATAATGTTACCCGCAATACTGCCTACCTGGTGGTCGGCGCCGACCCCGGCTCGAAGCTAACCCGCGCTCAAGAGCTGGGTATCAGGCAACTTACTGAAGCCGAATTTCTGCACCTGATTGGAGAATAAGTCAGTGAGGAAAGATAGGGTGTTTAAGAGGGATGGAGTCCCTCTTCTATAACTATTTCCCCCTCTCCTGTCAGGAGAGGGGGTAGGGGGTGAGGTTTATAACCAAGCCAATAAAACTAATTGTGGGACTGGGTAACCCGGGACGGGGTTACGCCAATAACCGGCATAATCTGGGGTTCATGTGCCTGAACGATTTTGCCAAGAGGCACGGCCTGCAGTTCGATAAGAAGCAGGGGCAAGCGCGGACTGCTTCCGGCGAGGTGGCTGGCCATAAAGTGATATTGGCACGTCCCCAGACCTATATGAACCAGAGCGGGCAGGCGGTTAGCCCCCTGGTGAGAAAATTTAATATTACCCTTGAAGACCTGATTGTCGTCCACGACGACCTCGACCTGCCTGTCGGCAAAATCCGTATTCGTCAGGGTGGTGGTTCGGCGGGACACAAAGGGGTTCAGTCTATAATTGCCGAGCTGGGCAGCCCGGACTTTGCTCGAATAAGGGTAGGTATCGGGCAGGCGGATGACACCAGCCGACCCGGTGAAACCGATGTTATCGGTTATGTCCTCAGTGGTTTTTCTGCAGAGGAAAGGCCGGTTATCAGCCGGGTCATTGCCACGGTAGGCGAAGCTATCCTCTGTTACCTCACTGAAGGACTGGCCGTAGCGATGAATAAGTATAACTGAATGAGGGGAGTTTAAGAGGGGCGAAGCCCCTTTTTCCGGAACGAGGCTATCCGAAAATTGTCATTCCGTGCTTGACACGGAATCCAGGAGGTGATAACGCTGGATTCCCGCCTTCGCGGGAATGACAGAGTGGACTTGGGGCAGTGTTTTCGGACAGCCTTTAAAGGGGGTGTTAAAATATGCTGGACTATTCACCAATCGAGTGGCTGGGCGACCGGGTAAAAATCCTCGACCAGACCAGACTGCCGGGAAAAGAGGTTTATCTGGAACTCAGCCGTTACCAGGATATCGCCTCAGCCATCGTAGAATTGAAAATTAGGGGGGCACCGGCCATCGGGGTGGCTGGTGGCTATGCTGTGGCTCTGGGCGCCCTGAAAATTAAGGCAGCCAGTAAAAGCAAGTTTCAGGAAAGCCTGCGGAGTATCATCGCTGCTATCGGCGCTACTCGACCTACCGCGCGCAACCTGTTTCAGGCTATCGAGCGTATGCAGCGGGTAGCCTTCGGCGAGGTTCAGGCTAAAGCCGAAGCTGGTACTACGGTCGAGCAGATTAAAACGGCGCTGGTAGCTGAGGCCATCAAAATACATCAGGAAGAGGCGGAAGCCACTGAAAAGCTGAGCCAGCTTGGCGCCGAGCTAATCCTTCCCTCTGGGAAGGACGGGTTTACCGTGCTGACCCACTGTAACACCGGGCCGCTGGCGACCACCGGCTACGGCACGGCTCTCGGCGTCATTGTCCAGGCGCAGGAGCAGGGCAAAAAGCTCAAGGTGCTGGCTACCGAGACCCGTCCCCTGCTGCAGGGGGCGCGGCTGACCACCTGGGAACTGAAGAAAGCCAATGTTCCCTTTTCCCTCATTACCGACTCCATGGCGGGCTATTTTATGAACCGGGGGGAGGTCGACTGCGTTATTGTCGGTGCCGACCGTATTGCCGCCAACGGTGATACCGCCAACAAGATTGGCACCTATACCCTGGCGGTGCTGGCTAAGGAGAACGGCGTCCCCTTCTATGTGGCTGCTCCCACCACTACCATCGACCCCTCCCTGTCCTCCGGTAAAGAAATCCCCATCGAGCAGCGCAAGACGCAAGAGGTAACCCATGTCCAGGGGGTAAGCATTGCCCCGGAAGGTACTGAAGTTGAAAACCCC
>JACPSA010000156.1 GCA_016193545.1 Chloroflexota bacterium | reverse complement strand
TGAACAACCGGATGACAACCGTCAGGACGATAATGGTCAGTCCGAAGCTGCCCCCCAGATAATTGGACAGCACGATGAGGACATTTATCATCGGGTTCAGAATAACAAGGTCCCAAATTGCCCCGATACCCAACGGAATCTACCTCACTAACTAGTTAATATTGAATTCCCGCACTGCCCCTGAACGGGCATCTACAGCGTAGAGAACATCCTTAACGCTGTGGATATAAACAATCCCCTGGCTGGCAGCCAGAGAAGCGTATATCTTCTCTTCCAGATTAATCAACCGTCTTTGCTGATTATCAGCGGTACCCAGAGTGTAAACTACGCCTGACTCGGTAGCAACAACAATCGAGTCACCAACCAGCACCGGTGCCGAGCTTATCGGACCGCCTAAATCAAATTCAGCCAGCTTATCACCGCTCCCGGTATCGAGAGCATAAACTTTACCGTCAAGATTGGCAGCATAGATAGTACCATTATGAATTACCGGTTTAGCCCAGAACCAGTTGCCAGCCATAAACTTCCATTTCAGACTGCCGCTGGTGGCATCCAGAGCATAAAGATACCGGTCAAAAGAGCCGATATAAACGGTGTTATTATCGACCACGGGTGCTGAGACGATAGCACCCTGAGTGGCAAATTCCCATTTTTTACTGCCATCGGCAGTATTCAGGGCATAGAGCTTATTATCAAAGGAACCGACAAATAGTGCGCCATCAGCCACCGCCGGTGTCGACCAGATTTTATCCCCGGTCTCAAATTTCCACTGCTCAACCAGACTGACAGTATCCAGAGCATAAACCCACCCGTCAGCAGAACCAACATAGACTTTACCCTGAGCCACAATCGGACTCCCGATAATAGGTTGCGGGGCAGATTTCTCATCCTTACGCAGATATTTATCCTTGGATAAGCGCGTAATCGAACTGATGGTATAAATTTTACCATTGTAGCCACCGACATACACCAAATCGTCATCCACGGCCGGAGAACCGTAAATGGCTATCGACGTAGATACCGGAGTACAGCCACTGAGAAAACTGCCGCCTGCCTGCTCAGCAGCTTTCAGGGGTTCTGCCCACAAACGGCTACCGTCTGATATATTCACGGCTACCAGCCGGCCATTCATAGAGCCGACAAACAGGGTACCATCAGCGATAGTTGCACCCGACCATCCCCTGGGCACAGTAGTGGTTCCCGTACAGCCGGCAGAGACAAGCCCAACCAGGGAAACTACCGCCAGCAGCAGTATTATTTTGAACATTAATATCGTGTGATGTCCAGTTCTCACTGATTAACTCCTTATCAACAAAAGACCGCTTGACAGGAAAGACTCAAGGAGGAGGGACACTAGATTAATGCCGGCATCAAGACACCGGGTCATATCCACCCGGGTGAAAGGGGTGACAGCGAGCTAAACGCCTGATTCCCAGCCAAGTGCCCTTCAAAAAACCGTATCTGTCAATAGCCTCATAGGTATATTGAGAGCAAGTCGGGATAAAACGGCAGGATGGAGGCATAACCGGCGATAGGGTTAACTGATAAAGTTTAATTAGTCCTAAAGCCAATCCTTTCACAGTCCTTTCCTAATTAAAACGCTGATTCTCCACCACTCTCCCTTTAACTTCAGATGGAAAAGCAGCCCTTCCTTCAGTCTCTAATAAACCAGCGCGGGATAATAAACCATCAACTGAACTCTTCAGACCGGTGTAATCGGCAGTAGCCGCGGCCGGACGAACGATAAACACAATATCCCACCCTGATTTAAGTGGCGTTATCCGCAAAATTTCACGAAGCAACCGCTTAACCCTGTTTCTGGTTACCGCCCCACCTACCCGTTTGCTCACCGAGAAGCCATACCGGGACCAGGCCAGCCCACTCGGTAAAGTCTTCATCACCACCAGATTGGATGCCAGCGAGCTGCCCTTACTATAAACCAATGCATACTGCTGCGGCTTAGTAAGGTATTCTTCTCCCCTCATCGTTCCCTTCCATAAAGCCATCAGCCGGGATAGGTTTCAGGGTTAGACCACAGTTAACCGCTGACGCCCCTTGAGTCGTCTGGCTTTTAAGACAGCCCGTCCACCCCGGGTACTCATTCTCTTTAAGAAACCGTGCTCCCGCTTACGCGGAATCTTCTTTGGTTGATAAGTTCTCTTTGGCACGCTAACCCCTCACTAGATTTAAGCAATTATGAAAAAGTGAAGATGCACAATCCTCACAACTACTCGGTTGTACTCAAAACTCCTGCCCGACGCATGTGTTCCGAGACATATGGTAATAAAGCTAAGTGCCGGGCTCTTTTGATGGCTGTGGCTAAAATACGCTGATGTCTGGCACAGGTACCAGTTCTACGGCGCGGCGCTATCTTAGCTCTATCAGTTATGTAACCACGTAATTTCTCAGCGTCTTTATAATCTATTACCTCAACCTTACTGGCACAAAAAGAACAAACTTTACGCGTGGGCACATACCTCGGCCTATTCCCTCTCTCATCTCTAGTTCTAATCGGTCTTTGTTTAACCACTGGCTGTAAACTCCTACCTCCGTATTTACTAAATTTTCACTGCCACCTAAAAGGGCAGGTCATCTGGCTCCAATTCGCCAGCCTCACCTTCCCCGGCCTTCTCTCCGGGCAGAGGAGCGGCGGCTTGCCGGTCAAGGAACCTTACCATATTGGCTATTATTTCGGTTCGATAATGCTTTTGCCCATCCTGTCCTTCCCAGCTACGGGTACGCAGCCTACCCTCTACATAGACCAGCCGGCCCTTACCGAGAAACTGGTTGCATTGCTCGGCTAGCTTACCCCAGGTCTCCACATTAAACCACTCTGTCTCCTCTTTACGCTCACCTTCAGCCGTAGTATACACCCGATTAGTAGCCACACTAAATGAAGTTACAGCGTTGCCATTCGGCGCAAAGCGCATCTCCGGATCCTTACCCAGATTACCAATAATCATTACCTTATTCAAGCTTACCATCGCCCTACTCCTCTTAACTCTTCAAACTCGGGCAGAAATGAAGGTCAATTACCCACCCTCACCAATAAATGACGTAAAATCTCCTCGGAAATCCGCAACTGTGCTTCCAGTCCTTTATCCAGTGCCGGCCCTAACTGAAATTTAACCAGGACATAATTAGCTTCAGTGAAATCTTTTATGGGGTAGGCTAACTTTCTTTTGCCCCACTTCACTATTTCAGTAATAGTCCCCTCTCCGTTGGTGATATACCGGCTCACATTATTGATTGCCACCTCAGCTTCCTCATCGCTAAGCCTCGGGCTGATGATTAACACCAGCTCGTAATCACGTAGCTTTTTGTCGGCTTCTGTTGACACCTTTTCTAAAACCATCCGTTTCTCCTAAAAAATTATGCGCCGCATATACCTTACAACAATGAGGGCAGAGAATGCAAGTAGCCATTCAAAATTATGGCATACAATGTGGAAAGATAATAGTGAAAATTGGGAAAGAACCCCTGAAAGCAGATGATTCAGCCTGACTTATCAGATTATCTCAGCGGGCTGAAAACCAATGAATTTCACAGACCTGTAAATAGCCACCATACCGGTTTATCCTCACGGTACGGGAAGACCGGACACAGTGGAGATAACACGGCCGATTTTCAGCAGCAGGGAGCTTCAATGTATCTTGTACTCAGTTTACCGAGACAGTGCTATTAGTTTCAAGAGTGACAAAAAAAGCCTTCATCAGCCTATCGCTTAGCCTTGGTATCGCAGTAACTTTCTTAAGCACTTTAGGAGTGGTCTCACCTGCCAGCGGTTCTTCTCCTACCGCTTTTATCCCGGACATTCCTCCCAACTTACTCAGCATATCTGCCAGGGACAAAGCCTTGGTTAAAACGATGATAAGGGCAGTACCATCCTGCCAGGAGCCAATAACCTGCGATACCCGGCAATTAAGCGTCTGTTCTATCTGACTGGCAAATCTCATTAACTGACCGGCATCAACGGGAGGCGGTAATACCAGCACCACTTCTTCAAACATAGTGTCAGGGATAATTTGCCTCGGCTGAGGGTGGTCGGCAACCACCTTATCGACATTTTTAACATCATGTCCATTATGCGGTTTAGCAGTGATATTCCCGCTAACCACCACTCCACCACGGTGAACCCGCCTGATGGCCTGAACCAGTTCTTCACGTTTAGTATCTTTCAACAGGTACCCCCTGGCACCAGCTTCCAACGCATGGCTCAGGTACTCATCATAAAAGGTCAACATAATGACATTGCAGGAGGGATATTTCTCTTTGAGCCGCCGGGTAACCTCAATCCCATCCATCCCGGGCATCTTAATATCCATCAGGACTATGTCCGGGGCAAGCATTTCCACCTGGAGTAAAGCTTCCTCACCGCTGGCACCCTGGCCGACGAGTTCAATATCTGCTTCCTGCTCCAGCATACGCCGCAGTCCCTCACGTACCACCTGGTGGTCATCGACCACAAGAATCTGTATGTTTTCTTTCATTGGTACCCCTTTCACCGCAATTTTAAAATAGAGAAAACCGACCAGTAAAACCAGTTAGCCAAGCTGATTATACCTGAGCACGACTAAAGCAGGGAGTTCAAAAAGGCTAAGCATATAAGTTAAAAGGGGTCAGCTTGGTGAGCCTAAAGGTTCAAACGTATAAAAAACTATTAATCGAGACACAATGGAGTCAGCCCAAGAGAGACCCGGTCTACCGAACGGAGCGGTACAGGATTAAATCAGTTTCCTCTTGTGGGCTTCCGATACCGCCTCAGAGCGATTACGTGCACCCAGTTTTTCAAAGACGATACGTACGCTCCTCTTCACCGAGGCTTCGCTCAAAAAAAGCTGTTTGGCAATATCCCTGGTGATGACACCGTCAGCAATCAGCCGGAGGACAACTAATTCCCGCTCTGAGAGATAAGCCCGCTGCTGGCCCTCAGCCGGCACCGTAAGCTCGGCTAAATGCTTCTGACTGAGAGACAGATTCAATGGTGAGCGTCCCTCGTGGACAGCCCTGATAGCTTTTACCAGTTCCTCACGCTTAATATCTTTGAGCAGGTACCCCACTGCGCCAGCCTCAATCGCCTGAGTCAGATACTCATCATACAGGGTCAGCATGATAACATTACAGGCAGGATATTTCTCCTTAAGCTGCCGGGTAATCTCAATGCCATCCGCTCCCGGCATCTTGATATCCATCAGGATAACCTCCGGAGACAGCAGCCCTGCCTGAGTGAGCACCTCTGCGGCATTGGAGGCTTCACCCACGACTTTCAAATCGGCTTCAAGTTCCAGCATACGCCGCAGGCCTTCACGCACCACCTGGTGGTCATCGACGATAAGAATTCGGATGTTATCCATCTATTCTTCCTCTATCCGGGAATGAATGGGCAGGCTCAAGATTATCGTACTCCCCGTCCTGGCACCGGTTTTTATACTGACATCTCCACCTAACATCTCGGCTCTTTGTTTCATACCCAGTAAGCCGATATGACCTACTGAAACGGCACTATCCAGCGTTTGCGACAAATCAAAACCCTTACCGTCATCACTGATTTCAACCTGGAGCTCATCCTCCTGAAATCTCAGCAGAAGACTTACCCTGCTAGCCTCAGCATGTTTACGGATATTGTTCAGAGATTCCTGGACAACACGGTAAACAGCAATCTCAATACTTGATGGCAGTCGCAGTGGCACTCCTACCTGACTGAAGGTACACTCCAAACCATCAGCCTGCAAATCTTCAACGCTCTGCCGCAGGGCGTGAGTCAGCCCCAGCTCATCCAGAGCCGGTGGCCGCAGGCCGATTACGACCCGGCGTAACTCTTTCAGGCTTTTACTAATAATACCTTCCACACCAGCCAGTTCATCCCTGACCTTATCATTACCATTGCCGGCAAGGACATGATTACAGGTCTGAGCACCGTAAGCGGCCGCCACCAGCCATTGAGCGACACTATCATGGAGGTCAGCGGAAATTCTTTTCCGCTCTTCCTCCTGAGCCAGCACTGCCTGCGCCAGCAATTGTTCAACCCTGAGCTGCTGTACCTTGAGAGTATCCAGCATACGGGCATTTTCTAAGGCGATGGCGGCTTCGTTAGCCATCGCCATGAGCAGGTCTATTTCCTCGTCTGAATAGGTAGAATCGGACTGCTTTTTACCTAAGGCCAGAATACCAATGAGATTACCCTTGCTCCTTATCGGACAAAATAGCTCTAGCTCCAGAGAATCAAGCGCCAGCCTCTCTACCGCCCACAAACCTTTGAGCTGGGGAATAGTACCGATTGACTCTCGCCGGAGAGATTTACCATCACTGGCAAGCCAGGAAATAAGCGGACTATCATTGATAAGTTTCAGTTTAGGCATCGGTTCTTCTTGGCTCGCCTGCTCAACGAAGCGGGTATTGAAATCCTTACTGGTAACCTCAGGCAACAACAACAGCGCCTTCTTAACATGCATCGCTTTTACTATCGGCTTCAGTATACTTTGCGCCAGTTGACTCAGGTCGAGAACATTACTTATCTTACCAGAGAAGCTAGGTAAAATCTGACGGTAATCATAGGTTTCACGGTAGAAGAGCCGGTCAATCCATCTCTGAATCAAACTCCGCAGAGGATTGAAGACCACGGCCACAATCAAAGCCAGCACCGCTACCAGCGCCAGGCTACTATAACCCATAATATTCTGAAAGAATGTCTGCAAAACGAAGATTAATAACAAATACAGCGCCGTAAAGAATACCGTCAGGCTGGAATAGACCAGACCTTTTTGCACGACTCGCTTGAGGTCAAGAAGCTGATATTTCTGGATAGCGTAGGAAATAATCAAGGCATTAGCCAGGCTGCCAATATGGTCCAGGGGAATTCCAGCGATAGAGGGGCTCATAATAAGATTGGTGCTGGAGAGCAACATCAATACGCTCCAGCCAGCAATTAAGTACATAGTCCTATTGCGCTCTATCGGGTCGGTGGAGCTACGATATTTCTTGATGAGCAGGTACAGTCCGACACCAATAAAAACATAGGAAACAACACCGATAAAGTAGATTGAAATACCAAGGTCATGGTACAGGACGCCGTCAACAACATAAGCAGATTGGACAATATAACCCTTGAAACTAAGTATGGCCAGTGCCAGTACCAGACTATAACCAAGGGCTATCCTCACCCTGGCCGGCTTGTTAACATAGACACGAATGAAGTGGTAGTAGGTAATCAGCGTCCACACCAGAGCAACCACCAGCAGCTCATTCCAGAATAGCGCCTGTTCGGGGAAGGCGTTGAAGTGGAGCATGAATGAGGTAAAACTCCAGAGAGCAGCCACCGCCAGATAAAAGGCAAATAGCTTATTGATTCGCCTTTCAATGGAGGGTAATGTCAGCACCAGTAAGGCGATATAAGTGAGACAGGTAATCAGTGGAATTAGTGCCCATATCGTCAACATAATTTGCTCGGATAATTAATATTATGTTCTGTCAAGTAGATTATGGCTCATAGTCTTGACCTTGTCAACAAGGTAGGTGGACACAGTTCTTGACAACAAATAAACCTAAAGGCTAAACTAAAATTTATTCCCCTGCACCAATACAGTCATCCTTCCGCTGACCTGAACTGCAGATAGACCAGTCGAAATAAAAGGAGATAAGGTATGAAAAAATTTCTGGTTTTCTTCGGATTTTCCCTAGTCACAATGGCATTACTGGTATTAAGCTGTGCCGGCCCGGCTACTGAAAACGAAGTTAGCAAAGGCCCCATCACAGTCGGCTCCAAGATTGATACGGAAGGGTCACTACTATCACAAGTCATAATATTAATGCTCAGGGACCGCGGGT
>JACPSA010000004.1 GCA_016193545.1 Chloroflexota bacterium | reverse complement strand
CTGCTTGTAGGATTTGAAGAGGGGTCTCTGGTTTCTTGGCGTACTTCATTAATTCGTTAACCAAAAATGCCTCCTATGTGGACGTTATTAATATTATACAATATCTGTTGATAGCCTTTAGCCCATAGGTAAAAAGGAAACCGAGAGAACGGTTAATTCTCTCGGTCTAGAGAATAGGAGACCAGCGACTACTGCACCGCCGGAATCAGCCCCTTCTTTTCAAATAGAAGTTCGGGAACTGTCCACAGAATATCAGAACATGTTTATGCTATGATTTCATTCAATCCTTCAATAACTTGAGTCAATTCCTCTTGAGATAGTTGACCAATCAGCTTGCCAACCTTCTCGGTGGACAGTGTTCTGATTTGACTGATTTTAGCCCATGAGCGCCTTGGTAAATCTCCGGTTTTTAACTCAAGAGTTAAGGGAAAACCAGCCTTTTGCGGTTGGCTAGTAATTGCAGTAACTATAACAGTTCCGGAACGTTCATTGAAGACATCATGACTGAGTATCAGTACGGGACGCAAGCCAGTCTGCTCATGACCTCGTGCAGGGCTCAAATCAGCCCATCGAATCTCACCTCTTAATATTCGGGCCACTGTTTAGCATCCTCAGTTAATCCTTCGTCAGAAATCGCCCTTTCAAACGCCGGGTCAAGCTTGGTGCATTCTTTCGCCAAACGGGTCTTTTTCAAACGCTGCAGTTTTTCACTAACCGCTTCTTGAATAGCCTGGCTGCGGTTCTGAAAGACGTTTTCCTCAACCAGCCTATCCAGTTCACCAATTGACTGTTTGTCCAGAGTAATAGCAATCTTTTCTTTGCTCATCGTAGCCTCCTGGTATTACATTTTATCATACTAGTATGGGGTAATCAATTATTGCGTGAAACCAGCATCTGCTGTATATTTGGAATCAGTCGATTATTCTGAAGCAAGAGTTCGAGAACTGTCCAGTAAGGACTCGAAATGACTGACAAAAACAGGCTGTCTTATGAAAAGAGTCCCTACCTGCTGCAGCACGCTGACAATCCTGTCGACTGGTATCCATGGGGCTCGGAGGCATTTGAGAAGGCCAGGAAAGAAAAGAAGCCTATCTTCCTGTCGATTGGATACTCGACCTGCCATTGGTGCCATGTAATGGCGCATGAGTCGTTTCAAGACGCCTGGGTAAGCGGACTACTCAACGATGTCTTTATTTCCATAAAAGTAGACCGAGAGGAACGCCCTGATATCGACCGGCTCTATATGGCAGTCTGTCAGGCGATGACGGGTAGCGGAGGCTGGCCTCTGACTATTATGATGACCTCCGATAAACAGCCCTTCTTTGCGGCGACGTACATTCCAAAGGAGACAAGGTTCGGACGAGTTGGACTGGTAGACCTTATACCGCGTATCAAAGAACTCTGGACGACACGGCAGGACGAAATCCTGAGCTCGGCGAGGCAAATTACCGTGGCTCTGCAGGAAGCATCACGGCTGGCACCCGGTGCAGAACTGGGCGAACCCGAACTCCGTCTTGCTTACCAGCAACTCAGCAACCAGTTTGATAACGACTATGGTGGCTTTGGCATATCGCCGAAATTTCCGACTCCGCATAACCTGCTCTTTTTGCTGCGCTATTGGAGACGGGACGGTGATAAGAAAGCTTCAGCTATGGTCGAAAAAACGCTTCAGGCGATGCGGCGTGGCGGAATCCATGACCATGTTGGCTTCGGCTTCCATCGCTATTCCACAGACCGGCGCTGGCTGGTGCCCCATTTTGAGAAGATGCTCTACGACCAGGCATTGTTGGCAACGGCATACATCGAGACTTACCAGGCAACCGGCAAGGAGGAATACGCCCGAACAGCGCACGAGATTTTCACATACGTCTCGCGGGATATGACTTCGCCAGAAGGAGGGTTCTACTCGGCGGAAGACGCTGACAGTGAAGGTGAGGAAGGGAAGTACTATCTATGGACGCTTGAGGAAATCAAAAGAGTACTCGCTCTAGACCAGGCGAACATGTTTATCAAGGTGTTTAATATCCGGGAGAACGGCAACTTTACGGATGAAGTGGCTGATGGAAAACCAGGAAGAAATATTCCCCATCTGACCCGGCCGGTGGAGGAAATAGCCTCAGACTTTAGTATGACGGTGCCTGAACTAAGAGAGCGTTGGGAATCGATGCGGCGGGTGCTGCTGGCTTGCCGTGATAAGCGTGTTCATCCCCATAAAGACGACAAAATCTTGACTGACTGGAATGGTCTGATGGTCTCTGCTCTGGCGAAAGGGGCACGGGTTTTTAACGAACCCCGCTATGCTGATGCTGCCGAACGTGCCGTCGACTTTGTCCTTAACAACATGCTTGCTCCCGATGGACGGCTTCTGCACCGTTACCGGGATGGCGAAGCCGCCTTGCCGGCTCACCTTGATGACTATGCCTTTCTGATTCAAGGAATGCTTGAGTTGTATGAGACCACGTTCAAGGTGAGTTATCTGAAGAGGGCAATAGAATTCAATAACCAGATGATAAAACATTTCTGGGATGATAAAAACAGCGGATTTTATTTTACCTCGGACGATGGGGAGGAACTTCTTTTGCGTCAGAAAGAGGTCTACGATGGAGCCGCGCCCTCAGGAAATTCGGTAGCCATGTTGAACCTGCTCCGTCTGGGACGGATAACGGCTAACTCTGATTTAGAAGAGAAGGCGGCTAAGATAGGCCGTGCTTTTTCCCAGGGGGTCAGGCAATCACCATCAGCCCATACCCAGTTAATGATTGCCGTGGACTTTGCCGTGGGGCCTTCTTATGAGGTGGTTATTGCCGGTGACTGGCGAGCCAGCGATACAAGAGAGATGCTACAGGCAATAGCCCGGAGATTCATACCGAATAAGGTGGTGCTCTTTCTTCCAGTAGGGCCTGGCTCGGCTGAGTTTAAGAGTATCGCCCCGTTTACCGGGCAGCAGGTGAGTATCGATGATAAAGCAACTGCCTATGTCTGTCTTAACTATAATTGCCAGTTGCCGACGACTGATATAGATACAATGCTGAGTTTGCTCAACGCTGGCTAATGGCTGAGTTTACTTTGCAGAGCCGGAGCTTTAAGTTCTACCAAAAAGAAGTTTGTTTTTGTGTCTCCTCATCAAGTAGAAAATAACAAAGCAGATTCCGGCAACGGCTACGCCGGAAATGATGGTTGGAAATTCAGGAATGAGAATGGTGTCAATGGCGACAACTATTCCGGCATGGTCCGAGGGCCATTTCACCGTGGCAGTGATTGGTAATGGCGCATCGCCCACACGTGATGCCATGGTGATGATGAAGGTCCCACGGAAGAGGACAAAATCAATGCGGGCACTCAACAGGGATGAGGCGTTGTCCAATAGCTCGGCTTGGCCCCAGGTGAAACCGGAAACACCCGGATTAGCGGTGCTCCACGCATCGCTGAAGCCAGCGGCGATGATATTTCCGTATGTCGGTGTTGCGAAACCGGACCCTGCTGCTGCTGAATTCAGGTCACCAACCAGGATAACCGGCAGGATGGTATTGGCCGGACCAGCCAGGAGCTCGTCTCCCTGCAGCTCCTGAATACCGGGGAACAGCGATGAAAATGACTCAAGGTGTGTCGTAATAAAGCGGAAGCTCCCAGTACTCATGGTGACATCCACAGATGCCCAGCCTCTTTTCACGGTAACTGGGCCAATGGGGAAGACAAGAACCCCGGCATTAGTAAAGTTACCCGTTTGATTGTTTGATAGCGAGAAAGTGGAGACAGGGGGGTTTGTCCAGGCAAGAATCACATCCCGGTCGGTTAACCGGATGTCTCTGCCTATGCCTGGAAGCTCCACATCAAACTCCGTCACCGTGGAAACGGGAGTATAGGTCAGCCCCAAGAGAGCTAATTTATCGAGCAGAATCTGGACAAAATCATAGGCAATGACGGTAGCATTCGGTGTGGTGTTACCTGACAGTATATCTCCCGGAGTCTGAGTGCGCCACAGGACGGCTTCCTGCAGACCGATAAGGTGTGGATGCGCCGCAGCAATCTCGTCGGCAAGCACTCCCGCCCGTGCCGGAAAGTCGGTAGTGTTGACTTTGGTGAAGGTTGCTTCTACATTGGCGGGAGTTGGTGAAGCTATTACGGGGCTCAGGTCAGCGCCAAAGTAGAGGTTTCGTGTCATAACTGTGATTGGTACGGCTGCCGCGGCAGGCACCGCGGTCAGGACTGGAAAGGCGATTGCTAGAAGGACAAATACTAAGCCAATCCTGAAAGTAACAGGTAGCGGCAGTAATCTGGATAATTTTAGCAACATGGTATCCTCCAATCGAGAGGTTATTGTTGCTTTACTGACACTCCATCAAATCATTGCTAATTTATTAACAAAAATAATCTATGGTCTCTATTTATGGCGGGAGCGACGGCTGAGAGCCAGGGCATTTCCGCTCATAATCTTAGTCTTTGTCTCCTTGGGTATTTTCATTGCTTTGACCGTTTTCAGGGTATGCTCGACTCCGTCTCTGGGTCCATAAGGAGCATCTGTGCCGAAGATAAGGTGGTCGCCAACCCGCTTACGGGTGAACATCAATGTTTCCGTATCGGTGAGTGCTGTGTCGTAGTAGCAGCGTTCCAGGTAGCTGGTAGGCGGAGCTTTTATGTGGTCACGAGTGCCGGGGCGGTTGCCGTTATAGGGCATATTTATCCGCCACCAGAGGAAGGGAATTGTCCCGCCGGCATGGCTCAGGATGAAGGTAAGGTCAGGGTGCTGCTCCAGGACGCCGGCATAAGCCAGCCGAATAAAAGTGAGGGTGGTGTCATAGGTGAACCCCAATACTGAACTCGCGGCAGAAGAATCTAGAAACGCCTCTTCCGCAACTCTAGGGGCGAGTGGGTGGACATGAATAACCGCCTTTAGTCGATTGGCTTCATCAAAGAACGGTCGGAATTCCGGAGCATCGAGAGGCTTCCCATCATAGTTAGTCTGCAGGCAAACGCCATGAAGGCCAAGCTCTTTGAGAGCACGCCTCATCTCAACAATAGCGGCGTCGCCGTGGGCCAGCGGGATATCAGCGAAGGCCATGAACTGACCGGGATAGCGCTGACACACAGAAGCCAGATAATCATTGGCGACCCGTGCTGTGGTAAGACAGTGCGGAGATGAAGCCGGGACTGTCTTTGGTCCAGCGTGATGCCTTAAACTTCGGAAAGAAACCCAGAGAATATCGACGCCGTTCTTTTCGGCCGTTTCCAGTTGTTCCTCTTCCGTAGACAATTGTTCTGACCTAAAGATGTTAGGAATCGGTACGGAAGCGCTAATTTTTTTTGCCAAATTCGGTGAGACTACGTGGTAATGGGCGTCAACAACTTTTGTCTTCTGGTATGGCATAGCAGCCTCCTCTTATGTGTTATGTGTTGCCTTCATTTGGCGCGGGAGCGCTGGCTGAGTGCCAGGGCATTTCCGCTCATAATATTGTTTTTTACAGTCTTTGGTACATCCATAGCTTCAACTTCTTTCATGGTACGTTCGGTGGCGTTCTTGGTGCCGTAGGGAACGTCCGTGCCAAACAGTATGTGGTCGCCGCCAACGCGTTTATAGGCAAGCATCAATGAGTCAGCCTCGCTGAGTGCCGTATCGTAATAGCAGCGCGCCAGAGATGCTGTCGCCGGGGCTTTGATGTGCTCGTGGCTTCCCGGACGGTTGCTGATGTAGGGCATGTTGATTCGCCACCAGATGTAGGGAATCGTCCCGCCAGCATGGCTCAGGATGAAGGCAAGGTCAGGGCACTGCTCCAGGACACCGGCGTAAGCCAGCCGGACCATGGTGAGGGTTGTCTCATAGGGAAAGCCCAATATCACTTGCATGAAATATTCCCGGAGTGCTTCCTCTGAAGCCCTGGGAGTAATCGGATGGAGATGAATAACCGCCTTAAGTCGATTGGCTTCCTCAAAGAACGGTCGGAATTCCGGCGCATCGAGAGACTTCCCCTCATAGTTAGTCTGCAGGCAAATGCCATTAAGGTCAAGTTCATTGAGAGCTCGCCTCATCTCAATAATAGCGGCATCGCCATGGGCAAGAGGAATGTCGGCGAAGGCCATATATCGGCCAGGGTAGCGCTGGCATACGGAGGCGAGATAATCATTGGCGGTCCGTGCTATGGTCAGACAGTGTGGAGAAGATGGTAGGATTTCCTTTTCTCCAACATAATATGGTGGCGTTCGGAAAGAAAACCACAGGGCATCGACGCCGCTCTTTTGGGCTGTTTCGAGCTGCTCCTCTTCTGTTACCAATTGTTCGCGTTTAAAAAGTTCAGGGACTGGCGCGGCCGCGCCGATTTTCTTAGCCAGGTTGGGTGAGATTACATGATAATGACAATCCACTACCTTAGTTTTCTTGTCTGGCATAATAACCTCCTTCTGGAATTGATATCTTTAAGGATATACCCGTTTTGGCTGGTTATCAAGTCTTTAAGCCTGGCTCAACTGCTGGGGCATCTTCCTCTTGACTCCTGAATAGCGTCCCAAACCGCCCCTCAGCCGCGGGTCCAGTAAGTCCCTCATGGCATCTCCCAGCATATTGATAGTATAGACTACGATACCCAGGGCCAGTCCGGGCCAGAGCGCCATCCACGGGGCCTGGAGCATGTAGGTGCGCCCGCTGCCACTGAGCATGCCTCCCCAGCTTGGAATTGGGGGCGGAATGCCGAATCCCAGGAAGCTCAGGGTAGCTTCTGCCATGACATTGCCTCCGACATTTATGGTAAATATGATAATTACGGGCGCCATAATATTGGGTAGGATATGGTGGGTCAGTATTCTTCGGTTTGGCGCGCCGATAGCCTTAGCCGCCTCCAGGTAGATATTCTCTCTAATGGCAATAACGGCGCTTCTTATTGTCCGTGAGGCTCGGATGCCCCCAGCGACTCCCAAGACAAGAATCACCTGTGTCAGTCCCGGCCCCAGGATAGCCATAACCGTTAGGTAAATGAACATCGACGGAAAGCACATCCAGGCATCAACAAACCTCTGTATTGTGATGTCAGTCTTACCGCCAAACCACCCGCAAATAAGGCCGATGAAGGTAGCGAGGGAGGTCTCAATAAAAGATGAGGCCAGTCCGACATACATCGAGATGCGAGCCCCGTAAATAATGCGGCTGAGCAGGTCCCGCCCCAGGTTATCCGCCCCTAGAATATGCTTGGCTGACGGGGGACTGAGGCGGTCAGCCAGTATAATGTCGTTATAGCCAGAAGGAGCCAGGAAATCGGCAAAAATGCCGACAAAGAAAAATATTATGACGAGAACCCCGCTAAAGCTGCCCAGCGGTTTCTCTTTGACCAGCCTGAGAAATAAGTCAACCAGGAAAGAATGCCTTTTTCGCTCCTGTGCAGCTATCGGGGATGTAGCTTTCAAACTGTCACCCGTTTTTCACTTCTCTCATCAGTATGTGTTATTTATAATGCCGGGGTCTCATTTTACTGAATAGACTGCCAGACCACCCGTTAGCCTTGGGTCAATAAATCCTTCAATTCAGGGAGGCTGGAAGGTTTGAGTTTTCCAGCTCCCTGTCTCTTAGCGTATCTTTCTCGATACCAAGACTTAAAAGCCCTTTGACTTCTTTAGAGCCTGGTCAATCCAGGAGTATGTAGCGGCAAAAAGCCATGGTCCCCTGCTCCCCGAGTAGTGCTCACCATGGTAATTCTTGACCCAGGGCTGCCACAGGTGATAGATAATGGGGGCCGGGAACTGGATGTTCCAGGCCTGCTCTGCGGCGTAACTAAAGAAGTCCTTCATCACTGGCCAAACCTCGCGTTCGTGAAACAAGAACCCCGCCTGAACAGTTGAAAGTACCTCATTGACGTAGGGGGCATCAATCATGTTGACATTACTACTAGTGCCTGGTTGCCACTTCTCTATGTTTAAAGGATTAGTGGTACCTAGCGTCTCACCGACGGCCTCTTTGTGTTGCTTGCCAGCAGTTATTGAGGTGAAGACAGCACGTTCCCTAACATCAATCTCCAGATTAACGCCAATCTTCTCCCAGTAGAATTTAATCACCGACAGGTCATCCACCTGCGCTGTCTGAGTAATCACGCTTATCTTGAAGCCGTTGGGATAGCCCGCTTCTGCCAGGAGCTTCTTGGCCTTCTCCGGCTGGTAGGTGTACATATCCCGGACTACCTCATTTTGTTGCGCCATCGGTGTGTACATCGGTAGCCATTCCGGCCAGGGCACCACTGGGTAAGCCAGTTCAGCTTCACCCTTAAAGTAGTCCTTGATGATGGTATTGTAGTCGATGGCCATGGTGAGCGCCTGGCGAACTTTGATGTTGTACGCGGGTAGTTCCGGTTTGTCCACCCTCAGCCTTATCGCCGTCGGACCGCTAGTAACATAGCTGAAATACGACACTTCGGGGCGAGTCTTCAGCATCTGCTTCGCATCTTCTGCATTGATGGCCGAATTGCGACCGGCACCAGCCAGTATGTCAATCTTGCCCGTCCGGAATCCTGCCTGCCGGGTAGATGAATCGGCTATAATTACAAACTTGACGCGGTCCAGGTAGGGTAATTGCTGCCCTTTCCCCGGCCCGATGGGGTCTCTCTCCCAGTAGTTAGGGTTCCTCACCAGAGTCGCTGAACTTCCCACAACAACATCGGTCAGGATATACGCTCCCATGCCAACGGAATTCTGCCAGTCGCGCATCTTGTTGTACTTCTCATATACCTCTGGCGGGAAGATAGAACTAGACTCACCAGTCCAATAGAATACTGTGTCAAGGACTTCCGGCTTTGTCTTAGCTTTAACCGTGTATTTATCTACTACTTCAAACGATACCTGGCGCTGTTCGGGTGTATATCTGGACTGCAGTACGCTTTCGGGGTCATGAAACCAGGCATTAAGGGAATAGGCCACATCGGAAGCAGTCAGTTCTCTGCCATTTACCAGACGGCTGGCCTCGCTGGCCGGGTTAAGAGCAAAGTGAATCCCTTTGCGGATACGAAAGATGAAGGTATCGTTGCCAACCAACTCATAGCTCTCCGCCAGCTTCATCGTACTCAAAGCAAGCGACCGGATAGCAGCCGGCCAGCGCGCCTCACCGGAGCCAGCCATTCCTTTGGTCCAGTCCGCTCCCCATAACACCCCATTAGCGAGAATAACAGTCCGTGGTCCGGTTGTTTCAAAAATAACTGGGGCAAAACCCTGTATCGGGTCTTGTTCAACAAGGTTAAGCTGTCCGCCATACTTCGGTACCTCTGTTGTTGGTGCCGCTGGTGCCGAGGGTGTCGTTGGCGTAGTTGGGGCTGTCGGTGCTGTGGGAGTTGTCGGTGCGGTGGGTGCTGTTGGAGTTGTTGGTGCCGCCGGCGCGCAGGATGCCAGTATCAGGGATAACACTACCACACAGCTCACTATCAACCAGACGATTCTTCTTTGCATTTCTTTCCCCCATTTATTTGATTTAAAAGGATAACACTACCACACAGCTCACTATCAACCAGACGATTCTTCTTTGCATTTCTTTCCCCCATTTATTTGATTTAAAATTGCGGACTTTCCCTGAATATGTGTTATTTATAATGCCGGGGTCTCCTTTTGTCAAGTTTTGGTTAGTTTCTGATTTGGTTGATTTTGGTTTAACATAGAATAAAGGGGGTGAATATATGGCAATAGAGGAAACGATTACTAAAACGATAACCTGTAAAAATTGTGGCTCGGATGCTGTAGTCAAGTTCGGCAGCTATAAAGGCGTTCCGAGATACTTCTGTAAGTCGTGCCAGCGCAAGTTCAAAGCTGAAGGTGTATTCCATATGAAAGTGCCTGCTGAATATGTGAGTTCGGCTTTGTCCATGTATTACACAGGCATGAGCATCAATGAGATTCGGAGTCATCTTAAACAAGAGCATGGTTATTATCCCTCAAAGTCTGTCGTATTCGGTTGGGTAGAGAAATATACCGATTTAGCCTCAAAGCAATTCAAAGACTATCACCCGCAAGTAGGTGATGTTTGGGTAGCCGATGAAACGATGCTGGACGTAGACGGGCAACATAAACTCTGGTTCTACGACATAATCGACACGAAGACACGTTACCTACTGGCATCACGTGTCGCAATATCCCGAACTACAAATGATGCCGAAGCACTAATGAGGGATGCTGCTAAACGGGCTGGCAAAACTCCAAAGCAAGTCATAACCGACCAGAACTATTCCTATCTGGACGGTATCGAAAAGGCTTTCGGTGCGGATACCGAGCACGTTCAGGGTAGCCCGTTCAAGGTTAAGTCTAGTGGTGAAAGCACAAGCCAGATTGAGCGTTTTCACGGGACACTGAAGGATAGGACTAAGGTTATCCGCTCATTCAGGGACTTTGAGACTCTAAAGCAATTCACAGACGGCTGGCTGATTTACTACAATTACTTCAAACCACATGAGAGCCTTGAAGGTAAGACGCCAGCCGAGGAAGCCAATGTAGAGTATGATGTTAAGAACTGGGCTGATTTAGCCCGTGTCCCTGTATCGAAGCAAAGCACGTCCACACCCTTAACCAAAACACCCATAGCCAAAGTCAGCATGGACAAAGCGTTTAGACGGCATAGGAAGCCAAGAATTACGC
>JACPSA010000155.1 GCA_016193545.1 Chloroflexota bacterium | reverse complement strand
TCGCCACTGATGTTTGGTACCCGTTGACAAACAAGAACGACCCGACTGTAGAAGAGTTGAAAGAAGCATGGATAAAGAAAGGTTATCTGGCTGAACTGGAGAACCTAGCGAAGCAGTTTGACAAGCCTTTCATCATCTCGGAAATAGGCTATCAAGCCAGGGACGGAACAAACAAGCGGCCTTGGGATTCGCAGATGGCAACGCCTATCGACGTGCAGGAGCAGGCGGACTGCTATCAGGTCGCTATGGAGTTCTTGTGGGGCAAGCCCTGGCTGAAAGGAATATTCTGGTTTCAGTGGCGTGCTACTGTAGCGACGCCGACATCGCCCCAAGGCAAGCCCGCTGAGGAAGTAATAAAGAAGTTTTACCTTTCACCATAAAAACGAAGTAAGTCCGCAGACTATGGTAGGTTGAAGGTCAGGCAAAAAGTTCTGCGTATTGGGCAGTACCGCCCACCATAATGGTAATTAAATTACCTTAAATTTAGCTATAAGTTCTCCGATTGTTCCGCTTTATCTTGTGGTCATCCTCCCGACCACTTGCATAGAAGGGATTGTAGTGGTATAATAATGCTAACAGTTTAGGTTTAGGTTATCGCATACTCTTTAGTTCCTAGGTCTTGCAAGTATCGGGTGACCACAACTCTAACTGAAATTTTAAGAGAGGAGGTCATCTGATGAGTTTTCAAGACAAATCGCTCCAGTGTTCCGATTGCGGCGTTACCTTTACCTTCAGCGCCGATGACCAGGAATTCTTCCAGTCTAAGGGCTATACCAATGAGCCCAAACGCTGCCCTGCCTGTCGCCAGGCGAGGAAAACAGAGCGCTATGGAAACAGTGGCTCTAGCTACAACAGACCCCAGAGGCAGATGTTCCCGGTAAAGTGTGCTCAGTGCGGTAAAGATACTGAGGTACCCTTTGAACCCCGTGGTGACAAGCCGGTGTATTGTAGCGATTGCTACCGTAAAGTGGCCAAAGTCAGCCGGTAGGTTGGCTTGACCTTGGAGCATGCGTGGGCTGGTAATTCCAGCCTGCGTATGCTCTAGTAATTTTAAGGCATTATCTCGTTCGGCCGTATGAGGGCGGAACACGGAGTTTTGGGTTGTGGTGGTTGCAAAGGACTATTCAAGAAAGGGGGGCAAACGATGAAAATTTATGTAGGTAACCTATCCTTCGATACGACTGAAGATGAGCTGAGGGCGGAATTCGCTGCTTTCGGTAAGGTTGAATCAGTCAGTGTCATTACTGACAAGTATAGCGGAAGAGCCAAAGGATTTGCCTTTGTGGAGATGCCATCAGTCTCAGAAGGCCAGGCGGCTATCACCGGTCTGAACGGGAAGACTATAAAGGACCGGACGCTTAATGTTAGTGCTGCTCGGCCTCGAGAAGATAGGGGCGGCTCTTATGGTGGGGGTAGGAGAAGCGGTGGTGGATTTGATAGGGACCGGAGAAGATACTAATCCCTTTCCTTTCTGCGCTAGTTGATACGCAGAAGATAAATCTACAATTCCAAAGAGCCATTAGTCTAGACGCTAATGACCAACGTCGGCCAGGTGTGGCCCACTTCAAAGAAGGATGGCTGATATGAACATCTATGTGGGCAACTTATCCCTTGACATTACTGGTGAAGAGCTGCGACGGGAATTTGTGGCTTTCGGAGAGGTAACGTCTGTCGTTATTATGAACGACAAGTATATCGGTAGTGGGCAGAGCCGGGGATACGGATTTGTTCAAATGGCTTCAAAGTCTGAGGGCGAAACCGCCATTAACAGCCTCAAAGGCAAAAGACTGAAGAGCCTGGCAATTACTGTTGTTGAAGCCCTGCCTCTCTCCGATAAGAGCGGTATCGGGTTCTCCCAAAGAGAGATAAGTAACACGCTCAATCGAAAAGCAAGGCAAAGAAGATTCTAATCAAACGTCGTCAGCAATACTCTACGGCGGATAAACCTTGCCACACGTAATTTCCCCTGAAAATTGACATTCCTGAAGCCCTGGTTGGGACTCCTCTATTTTACAGGTATTGTTCCCATACTTCGCGGCCAACTACGGCTTGGCTCATACTTTTCTTGAGTACCCCCGAAAATTCCTCTGCTTAGCTTGGGTACGGATTCCCTGTCAGCTTTTTCTACCCCCGATTCATTAAGCACCTCCTTGCTGTAATTTTAGACGCAAGTATGATATTAAACTTGCGTATCCCTTCGATTTAGGGAGCTTTCGGGTGAAAACGCAAGCAATATTATAAAACACAAGGATTGTTTGTCTGGCTATACTTGCGTAAATGCCTCTGTTTTTCTGTTACTTGCGATAGATAAACTTGCAATAACGCAAGTTATATACTACAATAAGGCAAGTAATAAGTAAGAAACAAGGACTTAGGCAAGAAACATAGTAAGAGAAGGAGGCACCAGTGAAAACAGTTATCGTTCTATCCGGCAAAGCCAAGCAGGTATTCCGCTACTTAGCCCTATTGGCTCAGTATAAGGGAAGCAAGACACTGAAAGAGTTACGTTAAATGTTGTCGCACCTGAAGCAGCCAGGTTACCATTCCGCCCGGCTGCTTTTGGCGTTGACATGGTAATATTGCCTTGCTATACTTGCTATAATAGTAATATGTACAATATGAGAACCATGTAATGGCAAGGAAAGCTACTGTAGATAAAGACGTAGTACTGCGGATGCTGCGGGAGGGTGAAAGCACCTATGCCGTAGCCAAGCATTTCGGTGTCAGCCGGCAAGCCGTCGACTTACACCGCAAGGAGTTTATCCAGGGTGGTTTGTTAGTCGATAAGCGTGCTCCCAGAAAGACACTAAATTCGCCAATGGGTGATATAACCGAAGTGAAAAATTACCCGGCTATCTCGCTCGACCGATTGGTAGACCTGGTTATCGAGGCTTTTAATAGTCTCAAGAAGGTGCCGGCACTGGAAGCGGAACTGGAAAAGTACCGCCGGAGTTACCAGAAAGCCAATGAGCGGATTGAGCTATTAGAGAAGGAAGTGAGCAAGCGGAAGGAGCAGGAGGACCACTGGCGGCTTACGCTGCAGCAATGGAAGAATATAAATAATCCTTCAAATGACCGGTAATCAATAATTTGATGGGACTGGATTGAAAAGCACTGCTTTGGGGCGGTGCTTTTTAGTAGCTCCCGTTGAAGTAATCGCTCTCGGGTTTTACTCAGGCCGGCTACATTCCCTCCTGCTGCAAAGCCTTGCCGACTCTGATATAGGCTTTAATCCACTTGTCCTGTTTTTCCTCCGGTAGTTCAGCCACATAGGAAACTACTCTGAAGTCGATGCCTCTAACGTAAAACGTTGCTGTGCTCTGCTCTACGGAAGGTTTTACCGACGAGTCGGGTGATTTGGCTATCCCTTTCCGGCGGACTTTGACTCTCCTCCCTGTTTTACGGCCGAACTCACCGGCCAATTGAGGCGATAGCGGGATGTCGGCTTCCTTGGCTGCGGACAGGAAGAATGTGATACATTTGTCAACCACTCCTTTGGCTCCCTGGCTGCGTAGAAACGATTCTAAGTCGCCAAGGGTAGCAGCCCGGGGACCGGGATTATCAAAGAAAGGTTTATAGGCTTCTTCTACCAGGCTCCGCAATATACCTGCCCGCTCATTGTCCGGTTTCATAACCAGCTGTCTGAGTTTTTCATTAGGCTTCCTGGTTTCGTCTATCAGGCGGAAGAACGCAAAAGCACGAATCGCCT
>JACPSA010000154.1 GCA_016193545.1 Chloroflexota bacterium | reverse complement strand
TGGTCCGTCGCCTGGTCGCTGGCTCTGCCACCGGCGCTGCTTCAGTACTGACCTCAGTGGCCGCTGCCGCCTTGGTCCGTCGCCTGGTCGCTGGCTTTGCCACCGGCTCAACTGCCGCCGGTGCTGGCTCGGCACTAACCTCGGTAACTGCTACCGCCGGCGCTGCTACCGCCGGTGCTGCCTCAGTACTGATTACGGCTAATGGCTGCGCCTCTGTCTCCTCTTCCTTAACTTCCGGCAGAACTTCACCTTTATATATCCAGACTTTCACCCCGATACGGCCCATCACCGTACGCGCTTCAGTAAAGCCATAATCGATATCAGCCCGCAGTGTATGCAATGGTACCTGGCCCTCATGCATATTCAGGCGCCGCGCAATCTCAGCGCCGCCTAATCTACCGGCGCAATTAACTTTCATCCCCTTGGCGCCAGCCTGTATAGTACGTTGCAGCGCCTGCTTCATCGCTCTCCGGTAAGCAATCCGGCGCTCAATCTGCTCGGCTACTGACTTGGCTACCAGGTAAGCATCAAGCTCAGGCTGTTGAATTTCCTGAATGTTCAATTTAACCTTCTTACCAATAAGGTGCTCAAGGTCACGCCTCGTTTCATCGACTCGTTGTCCGCCGCGGCCGATGACGATACCCGGCCGGGCGGTATGAACCGTTACCGCCACCTGATTCGCTTCACGCTCAATCTCCACCAGGGAGACGGCCGCATCCCCATACTTAGACTGAATTGCCTTTCTCAGCTTCAGGTCTTCGTGCAAAAAATCAGCATAGTGCTTATCGGCATACCACCTGGACTGCCAATCACGGATGACGCCAAGCCTGAAACCTATCGGGTGAACTTTATGTCCCATTAACTCTCCTGCTCCGCAACAATAACGGTAATATGACTGGAACGTTTCAGGATAGGGCTTACCCGACCCCGCGACCTGGGGCGGAATCTCTTTAAGACCGGTGCTTCATCAGCGAAGATACGAATAATCTTCAAATCCGTAGAAGACAGCTGGAATCCATTCTCAGCGTTAGCTGCCGCTGATTTTATCACCTTGGCCACAATCCGGGCCGTCGGCGAAGGTGTAAACCGGAGCATAGTCAACGCTTCAGTCACCTTCTTGCCCCGCACCATATCCAGCATCAGGCGCACCTTAAAAGCGGTTACACCGGTATTTTTAGCTACTGCTTTTACTTCCATTTTTCTTCTTTATCTTTCTGCTCATTCTGCCTTAGAGGAATGCCCCCTGAAGGTCCTGGTGATGGCGAACTCGCCTAACTTATGTCCCACCATATTCTCAGTAATAAAGACAGGCACATGCCGGCGCCCATCATGCACACCAATAGTCAAACCCACCATTTCCGGTATAATAGTAGACCAACGAGACCAGGTTTTTATCACCGTTTTCTGCCCGGACCGATTAAGTGCCTCTACTTTCTTCACCAGCTTGGCATCAAGCGCTGGTCCTTTTTTAGTTGACCTTGACATTTTTTACTTGCTCCCCCGGCGCTTAATAATCATTTTATCTGAAGCTTTAGGTTGACGAGTCTTATAACCCAGCGCCGGTTTACCCCACGGCGTTTTCGGCCCGGGTAAACCTATCGGACTCCTGCCCTCTCCGCCACCATGAGGATGGTCACGGGGAGTCATCGCCGACCCTCTCACAGTAGGCCTCCAGCCCATCCAACGGTTTCGGCCAGCTTTACCCAACTTGATACCCTGGTGCTCGGCATTACCTACCTGACCAATGGTCGCCAGACAATCACTGTGGATACGCCTCGCCTCACCGGACGGTAACCGGACCAGGGCATATTCACCTTCCTTGGCCACAATTTGAGCTGCCAGCCCGGCACTGCGCACTAACTGCCCACCCCGCCCTTTCTGCAACTCGACATTATGGATTAATGTGCCGCTGGGGATTTGCTTCAAGGGCAAAGTATTCCCTGGTTTTATCTCAGCATCCCCGCCTGATTTGACAATATCGCCAACATTCAGCCCCTGGGGAGCCAGAATATAACGCTTCTCCCCATCAACATAATAAATAAGCGCGATACGTGCCGAACGGTTAGGGTCATACTCAATAGCTGCCACTCTACCCGGCACGTCAGCCTTATCCCGCTTGAAGTCAATGATACGGAGGCTCCGTTTCGCCCCGCCGCCGCGGTGACGGACAGTTATCCTGCCCTGGCTGTTGCGCCCGGCTCTCTTTCTTAGAGGTAAGAGCAGAGATTTTTCTGGCTTGTCTCTGGTTATCTCCTCAAAGGTAGTGCCAGTCATACCCCGCCTGCCCGGAGAGGTGGGACGATATATCTTTAGTGCCATCCTCTAATCAAATCTCCTTTTATTTCTAATAAGAAGGGGAAAGTGTGGTTATTGAAGGGGCTCCGCCCTTCAAACTTTCTCTTATCTATTAAGTACTCTCAAAAAGCTCTATCTTGTCCCCCGGCTTGAGGGTAACCACCGCCTTTTTCCAGGACCGGGATGTCAGTTCTCGCATCCCCCGGCGGCGCCTTTTGCCGGGTACGGTCATTACATTAACGGCGGTAACCTCGACCTTAAACGCCTTCTCTACCGCTTGCTTAATCTGCGACTTATTGGCTTGCCCCTCTACTTCAAAAGCATATTTGCCATAAGCTTGAAGGGTGGTATATTTTTCAGTTATCAGAGGACGACGCAATACCTGGTAAAGGTGCATTGCTTCCTCCTTTAGACAACCTATCCCCCCATAGCTTTTCGGCTTTACGGACAGCAGCCACAGTTATCAATATCATTTTACAGGAAAGAATGTCAACTACATTCATTAAACTGGCGGGCATTATCTTAATCCCGGGTAAGTTACGGGCTGATTTAACCACATTCTCTTCCGGGTCAGCCGTCACAATAATCGCCGAGGAACTCACTCCCAGTGCTGCCAAAACCTCCGCCATCTGCCTTGTCTTCGGCTCGGCAAAGTTCAACTCTTCCAGGACCATTAACTCCTGGTCTCTAACCTTAGCCGAAAGGACACACCTTAAAGCTAAGCGGCGCATCTTCTTAGTTAGTTCTTGGCGGTAGCTTCTGGGGCTGGGACCAAAAATAATACCCCCTCCCCGGCGTAATGGTGAGGTAATACTACCCGCCCGTGCCGAACCGGTACCTTTCTGACGAAACAGCTTCCGGGTACTGCCGGTAACAGCTCTTCGGTTTTTGGTGCTCGCCGTTCCCTGGCGGGCATTTGCCTGCTGGGCCACCATCACCTGGTGCACCACCGCCTGATTAAACGGTACGCCAAAAACTTGCTCGTTAACCTCTATTTTTTCCAGCTCTTTGCCGGCAAGATTATAAACCGGAACCTGCATTTTCCTATTTCCCCTTTGATTTCCTTATCAACAGCAGCCCATTTCTATTGCCGGGTACCGCTCCTTTGACCAGTAATAGATTACGCTCAGGATTAGCGGCGATTACCTCCAGATGACGCACCGTTACCCGGTCACCACCCATATGTCCCGACATGCGCAATCCCTTCCAGACTCTACCCGGGAAAGTAGTTGACCCGATGGCTCCCGGATGCCGCAGCCGGTCGGACTGTCCATGTGTTTTGGGTCCACCGGCAAAACCATGGCGCTTGACTACACCGGCATAACCCTTGCTCTTGGACACTCCGCTGACATCAACCTTATCACCGGCCTTAAACAGGCTCACATCAATTTTATCGCCAACGGCCGCAGTCTCAGTGTCACTCATCCTGAATTCCCGGAGATAGCGGAACTCCCCTAGCCCCTTAAGATGTCCCCGCTGAGGAGATTTCAGCCGCTTGGCCTCACCAAAACCGACCTGAAGCGAATTATAGCCTTCCTTAGCCGCTGTTTTAACCTGTATTACCACGCACGGCCCGGCTTCGATAGCTGTTAAACCTTCGACTTCGCCATTGTCTTTGTACACCTGGGTCATACCCAGTTTCCGTCCGATAATCCCCTGAAACATATCCTCGGTTTCCTTTAACCTGACACTACTTTAGTATTTATCACCTGTTATTAAGCCAGCCGCCTTCTACTTGATATCAATCTCCACCCCTGAGGGCAGATTTAGCCCGGTCAGAGCATCAATTGTCTTAGAAGTTGTCTCAATAATATCAATAAGACGATTATGGGTCCTAATTTCAAATTGCTCCTGAGAGTCTTTATCAATAAACGGGGAACGAATGACGCTGAATTTCTGAATATGCGTCGGCAGCGGCACCGGGCCGGAAATAACCGCTCCGGTGCGCTCTACCGCTTCCACAATCTGTTCCGCCGCCTGGTCAACCAGCTTATGGTCAAAACCCTTTATCTTAATACGTATTTTCTGTTTAGGCATTTTCTGCACCGTCTTTATCAATCACCCGGGCGACCAGAGCCGCCGGCAGTTCCTGATAGCGATAGACTTCTATAGAATGAGTGGCTCTGCCCTGAGTTATCGACCTGAGGCTGGTAGCATAGCCGAAGGTCTCAGCCAAGGGGATAAGGGCATAAATAGTCGCCATTTCCCCATGTGTCTCGATAGACTCAACATGGACTCTCCTTGAATTGAGGTCGCCGATAACATCACCCATAAACTGCTCAGGGGTAACCACCTCCAGCTTCATGATAGGCTCCAGAAGGATAGGGCCGGCTTTAGTCACACCCTTCTTCAGCGCCAATGAGCCAGCCATCTTAAAAGCTAACTCCGAAGAATCGACTTCATGATAACTCCCATCATAAAGGGTGGCTTTAATATCAACCACCGGATACCCAGCCAACACCCCCGTCTCCATAGCCTCTTTGATACCCGCCTCAACGGCCGGCACATACTGCCTGGGTATGGTAGTACCCTTAAGACGATTAATGAACTCCAAACCGCTGCCACGCTCTCCAGGCTCAAGCTCAACCCAGACATGACCGAATTGCCCATGGCCACCAGTCTGACGAATAAATCTACCTTCAGATTCGACCGATTTAGTGATGGTCTCCTTATAGGCAACCCGTGGTCTACCCACCTTGGCGCCTACTTTAAATTCAGTGAGCAACCTGTTGACGATAACATCCAGGTGGAGCTCGCCCATACCTGAAATAACCGTTTGACCGGTATCCCGGTCATAAAATACCTTAAAAGTAG
The DNA here is from genome assembly GCA_016193545.1 of Chloroflexota bacterium. Taxonomy (GTDB): domain Bacteria; phylum Chloroflexota; class Dehalococcoidia; order Dehalococcoidales; family UBA2162; genus JACPSA01. Next base: position 5,548 of record JACPSA010000154.1, on the reverse strand, counting down.
GGTCCTCCTCGGTCAACTTCTGCAGGGCTTCTCCCATCTTATCCTGGTCAGCCTTAGTCTTAGGCTCAATAGCCACCGAAATCACTGGCTCGGGGAAACGGATTGATTCCAGGATTACCGGATGAGAGGGATGACACAGAGTATCGCCGGTGAAGGTCTCCTTGAGACCCAGAGTAGCCACGATAGAGCCGGTATCAGCCTCAGCTATCTCTTCACGGTGGTTGGCGTGCATTAGTAGCAGCCGCCCCATGCGCTCCCTCTTACTGCGAGTTGAATTATAAGCCTGTTCTCCGGCCTGAACTTTACCGGAATACACTCTAAGATAGACCAGCCGGCCGACAAAGGGGTCAGAAACCACCTTAAAAGCCAGCGCGGTAAAGAGCTCATCATCACTGGCTTGCCGTGTAACTTCACCGGAGGCCTTAGCATCGATAGCCCGCACCGGGGGCATATCCAGCGGCGATGGCAAATAGTCCACAATGGCATTAAGTAATAGCTGGACACCTTTATTCCTGAGCACGCTACCGCAGAGAACCGGTACCCCTTTATTAGCCAGGGTTACCCTCCGCAAAGCCTTCTTCAAGTCAACTGCCGTAATATCCTTACCATCGACATAAGCCAGCATAATCTGGTCATCCACCTCGGCCAGCTTTTCAATCAGTGCCTGGCGGAATTGGATACACCTGGACTGCTCTGATTCAGGAATAGCCACCTCCACAGGGTCTGAACCGGACTTACCATCAAAGCTCCACGCCTTATTCTCCAGCAGGTCAATGACTCCCTGATATGAACTTTCACTGCCCAACGGGAGCTGAACCGGCAGAACTCTGGCTTGCAGCCGCCCTTCAATCATATCAACAGTGCGCTGAAAGTTAGCCCCAACCCGGTCCATCTTATTGATGAAACAAATCCGAGCCACATGATATCTGTCCGCCTGCCGCCACACCGTCTCCGATTGAGCCTCAACTCCAGCCACGGCATCAAAAACGACTACTCCTCCGTCGAGCACCCTCAGGCTACGCTCAACCTCGGCGGTAAAATCAACATGCCCCGGGGTATCAATAATATTGATACGGTGGTTCTGCCAGTAGCAGGTAGTTGCTGCCGCCGTGATGGTAATCCCTCGCTCCCTTTCCTGCTCCATCCAATCCATCACGGCCGTGCCTTCATGTACTTCACCTATTTTGTAAGTACGGCCGGTGTAAAACAATATCCTTTCTGTGACGGTAGTCTTACCGGCATCAATATGAGCAATAAAAGCGATATTGCGTATGTCTTCTAATGGGAAACTTCTAGCCCCGGCTTTTTTCCCTGCCTCTGATTCAACTGATACTTGATTCTTTACCATAGTCTTAAATTAACCGCCAAGAAAACAAATTTTCACCATCGATAGTGGGCAAAGGCCCGGTTAGCCTCAGCCATGCGATGAGTGTCATCACGCTTCTTAACCGCCGCCCCCTGTCCCTTAGCCGCATCACTGAGTTCACCGGCCAGCTTCTCAGCCATAGATTTGCCCGGTCTGGCTTTGGCCGAGGCTATCAGCCAGCGTATCGCCAGAGAGAGACTGCGTTCCGGCCGAACCTCTACCGGCACCTGGTAGTTAGCTCCCCCTATCCGGCGCGACTTTACCTCAAGCTGAGGGGTAGCATTCCTTATCGCCTGTTCCAACACGGTGATGGCGGCTTTAGGCTCCCCACCCTCTATCGTAGCCAGAGCAGTATAGATAATCTTCTCTGCCGTACTCTTTTTCCCGCACTTCATCACTTTGTTAATCAGCTTGGCTAAAATTACATTGTGATAACTGGCATCCGGGGCTATTTCTTTTTTGTTAGTCTGCTTCCGCCTCGACATGTTTCCTCCTAAGTACTTGCGGCGGCCACTTTGGCCCGTTTAGCGCCATACTTGCTCCGTCCCTGCCGCCGATTCTCCACACCGGTAGCATCCAGCGCCCCCCGGATAATATGATAACGCACACCCGGTAAATCCTTTACCCGTCCTCCGTGAATGAGGACCACAGAGTGTTCCTGCAGCTTATGCCCTTCACCAGGAATATAAGCCGTTACCTCCATACCGTTGGTCAGCCGCACCCGGGCTATCTTGCGTAATGCTGAATTAGGCTTCTTCGGGGTAGTCGTCTTTACCTGGATACAGACCCCCCGCTTTTGCGGAGAACCCGCGCCTTGTATCGTCTTGTTCTTCAAAGCATTGTAACTAAAACGCAAGGCGGGCGCTTTCACTTTCTTAATCGCCCTCTGACGTCCTTTCCGGACAAGCTGATTAATTGTCGGCAATTGTCTCCTCCATATCTCCAACAATGAAATGGATGAGCCTTAGCTCATCCACAACACAATGGTAAATTGAAACTACCGGCTCAATCTACCAGTCGTAAGCGGAACTCTAAATACCAAAACACAAGTCTACCACAGTCAAAACCAACTGTCAACTCCAAGAAATTGAATTCGAAAGTTTACCAACGCCCCGATAAACTTCAGGCCTGGTTTCTCCGGCTAACAGCTTCACTTTACGGAGAAACTATGCTATAATAATGTAAATGAGTGTTTCATCAGCAGCAACTGCTCTTGAATCTCCCGATTTTGACATCAGCCACTTATCTATCCCAAGCTTAAGCCCTCTCTTTTCCCTTTTTCCCTCATCACGTTAATGACTAATCAGGAGGTAAGAACCAGCGTGACCCAGAAAACATCCGCTGAAACAGAAAAAAATAACTATACGGCCAAAGATATTCATGTCCTCGGTGGGCGGGAAGCAGTACGCCGCCGTCCGGGAATGTACATTGGCAGCACCGACCAGCGTGGATTACAGCACCTCATCTACGAAATCGCCTACAACAGCATCGATGAAGCCATGGCCGGATACTGCACAAAAATTGCCTTAACTATCAAAAAGGATAACTCCGTCATGGTGGAAGACAATGGGCGGGGCATCCCGGTAGAAATGCACTCTGTCACCAAGGTATCAGCCCTGGAGACGGTATTAACTACCCTGCACGCCGGCGCCAAATTCGGTGGCAAGACCTATCAGGTATCCGGCGGACTACACGGGGTAGGCGCCTCAGTGGTCAACGCCCTTTCCTCCTGGCTCAGGGCTAATGTCAAGCGTGATGGCAAGATTTACCAGCAGGAATACCGGCAGGGTATTCCACAAGGCGGCGTAACCGTAGTTGGCAAAGCCAGCGGCACCGGCACTACCATCACCTTTCTGGCCGATGAGGAGATATTTGGTAAAGCCGAGTATGACTTTAAAGCTCTGAGTGAGCGAATACGGGAGATGGCCTACCTGAACAAGGAACTGGAAATATCGCTTAAAGATGAAAGGACCGACGAGGAACTAACATTCTACTTTGAGGGTGGATTGACCAGTTTCGTGCGTCACCTTAACCGAAACCGGGTAGTCCTCCACCGCCAGCCTATCTATGTCTTAAAAACGGCCAACGGCACCATAGTTGAGATAGCACTGCAGTACAACGATGGATTTACCGACACCGTCTTCAGCTTTGCTAACTGTGTTAATACCATCGATGGCGGCAGTCACCTTACCGGCTTCAGGACGGCACTGACCCGCGTTCTCAATGATTACGCCCGCAAAAACAAATTACTCAAAGAAGATGAACCCAACCTGACCGGCGATGATGTCAGAGAAGGCCTGACCGCTGTGGTCAGCGTCAAGCTCACCGAACCGCAGTTTGAAGGACAGACTAAAACTAAACTAGGGAATCCGGAAACTAAAGGCGCGGTGGAGATGGTAGTGGGTGAAGGCCTATCACTCTACTTTGAGGAGCACCCCGATGACCTTAAAAGAATTATCGAAAAGTGCCTGCTCGCCGCCAAGGCGAGAGAAGCCGCCCGCAAGGCGCGGGATTTAATTGTCAGAAAGAGTAGCCTGTATGGAGGCACCCTGCCGGGAAAACTGGCTGATTGCTCGGAAAAAGACCCGGAGCACTCTGAACTATATCTGGTCGAGGGAGACTCGGCCGGTGGCTCAGCCAAACAGGGACGAAATCGTCGCTTCCAGGCGATATTGCCGCTACGGGGCAAGATACTCAATGTGGAAAAGGCCTCGCCGGATAAAATGCTAGCTCATGAAGAAATCCGCACTATCATTACCGCCCTGGGCGCCGGCATTGACGAAGAGTTTAACCCGGCCCGGCTCCGCTACCACCGGGTTATCCTGATGACGGATGCCGATGTTGATGGTTCCCACATCCGTACCCTGCTGCTTACCTTCTTCTTCCGCCACATGGTACAGCTAATCAATCTCGAGCACCTGTATATCGCTCAGCCACCCCTCTACCGCATTAAGACCGCCAAAGTAGAGAAATGGGTCTATTCCGAACAGGAAAAAGATGGGGTCCTGCGTGAGTTAAAAGGGGCTAAAAATGTCGAGATTCAGCGCTATAAAGGCCTGGGCGAGATGAACGCCGAGCAGTTATGGGAAACCACCATGAATCCAACCACCCGCACCCTGCTCACGGTAAATATCGAGGATGTCACCAAGGCTGACCAGATATTCAGCATGCTAATGGGTGAAGAAGTCCCGCCTCGTAAAGCCTTTATCCAGGCCCACGCCAAGAGCGTCAAAAACCTGGATATTTAGTACCTGAAACTCCTTATGGCGACAGCTCTCATGCTTGCCTACTATTTTGCTGAATTACGGAACTCCTCGCTCTCAAGGTCGAATGGCGGAATGTGTATCAGAATAACCCTAGAGACGGTGTCACTCTCATTGTGATAGCTAAACCATTCGCCCCTGCGAATTAACAACACGTCTCTAGGTGACAGCTTTATATCCCTTTTCTCAATACGGAATAAAATTTCCCCTTCAATACAAACATATAACTTGTCGCTTCTTGTTGAGCGCGCCATTTCATGCTTGCCGCCAGGGGCTATTTCTACTTCGGCGACTGATGCTGATACCAGACCATCGGGCGTGAGCTCTCGAATCTGCAAACCCATAAAATCAAAGGGGGTTATTCTCCTATATGAGACATGCGACATAAGTAAGCCTCCTTTGAGACCTCCTGATTCAGCTCAAATACAACTTGTGCTGTTTGATGTATTGCTCCACCGGCGCCGGGACAAGGTGAGCAATGGACAACCCCTGACTGACCCTGACCCTGATTTCCGTGGCATCGATATCTACTTCAGGACTATCCAGAAGAACCACCCTCCGCGACAATCCGGGGATAGCGGTTTCCAGTGAACTCAGGTCAGGCAAGGGATAGCCGGGTCTGGGGACTACCACCAGACGGCACATTTTAATCAGCCGGACGGGCTCCCGCCATTTCGGGAGCTGGGCTAAATTGTCCCGACCTAAAATAAAGAAAAGTTCGTCCCCGGCACCAATCCGTGCCTTTAACTGGCTAATGGTATCTATAGTATAGGTGGGGCCGGTCCGTTCTATCTCAATGGTCGACAGCTTGAAATAGGGTACATCATCAATCGCCAGACGTACCATCTGCACACGGTGCTCGGCAGCGGAAATATTATTACCGGACTTCAGCCACGGCTGACCGGCCGGCACAAAGAGG
>JACPSA010000153.1 GCA_016193545.1 Chloroflexota bacterium | reverse complement strand
GTATCATAAGTGCCGTTTTTAAGTCTTTTTGTCATTCCCACGTCCTTCAGCTGAAGGAGGAATCCAGAAAGCGTGCCTAATTATACCAATTGGATTCCCGTTGTCACGGGAATGACGACTTTTAATACAAAGCTTCTTGTAAGGGAAGGGGAGTGAAAGAGGAGAGAGGGGGCGAAGCCCCCTCTCTCAGCTCTCTTCCCCCTATCCAAGAATGGAGAGGGGGTTAGGGGGTGAGGTTGAAGGTGAAGTTGAGTAATCAACCAATATAGAACGTTACCGTTAATAGAATCTTGTCCCTACTTATCCGTTGCCAGGACAAGACGGGTGCGGTGTATCGAGCGTGGGTACTGGCTAAAACCCAGGGCTGAGGTAACCTGCTCCGGTCTGCCTGAGCCGCGGCTATCACAGCGTAACCTCATTCTTATCGTGCAATAGGGGGCATCCCACTCAGTAAATTCCAGCTCATCGATTAAAGCTCTCAGGTCGTAACTGCGCTGGCCGGTATCCCTCTGGTGGTGCCATGGTAGACTCTCCAGTGAAAGTAAGGCGGCAATGGCCGCTTTGGTCGCCTCGGCTTCCTTTTCGGCGGCCACTTCGACTCTATATTCGGCGTAGCGGACCTGCGACTGTAAAGAGGGCAGCATCAGCCCTATCTGGTATACCCCGAGTATTGCAATGCCGGGCGGTAGCTGCTGGCTTACGGTGCTGCTGAACCAGTGTGGGGAGACCGGGCGGGTAACCAGGATATCCATCAATTCCGCTTCACTGGTTATCCCCACCGGCAGAGGGGCAGCTAATGATATCCGGGGATGAGGACTGAAACCCTCTGAGTAAGCCAGCGGTATTTGAGCACGGTGAAAGGCTCTTTCCCAGAGACGCATGATATCGAGATGAGATATAAACTTTAACTCCTCTCCCCGGCTAAGCCTGACCCGCAATCGTTGCATTTCTTTCCCTGGTGAGCAAGATTTTTTCAATCTTCAGTCCCTGCATTTCAGTGACCACCATCTTCAGGTCCTGATATCTTAGCTGCTCGTTGGTCTTGGGTATGTGCCCGAGGAGGTGGAGGATGAAGCCGGCTACAGTCTTGTAATCACCCTCGGGTAGATGCAGCCCCATTTTCTCATTGACTTCCTCGATACGCATACTGCCGTCAATCTGGAAGGTGTACTCGTTGATTACCTGGTAATCCTTTTCCGTATTGGCCATTTCGTCGCCGACCTCACCGACAACTTCCTCGACGAGACGACTGAGGCTGACGATACCGGCAGTGCCACCGAACTCATCGACGACCACGGCCATGCGGTAGTTTTTATCGCGCATTTCGACGAAGAGTTCGTTAATGCGTTTACTTTCGGGGGTGAAGTAGGCCGGGCGGATGAGCTCATCGATAGTGCTCTGGCTATTCATGGTGCCCTTAGCCTGGGCCATCAGTACATCCTTTACCGCCAGGATACCGACGACATTATCCATAGTATCCTGGTATACCGGGAAACGGGATAGAGGGAACTGAGCGTAGAGAGTCAAGAAGTCAGCCAGTTTGGAGCCGAGTTCGATGGAGACAACCTCAAGGCGTGGTACCATGACCTCACGGACCGGGCGGTCACCGAACTCGAAGACCTTGTGCAGCATCTCCGCTTCATGTCTTTCTATTGTCCCTTCATCGTGTCCTAGAGAGATGGCGGTATGGAACTCCTCTTCGCTAATTGTCGGTCTGGGCAAGCCATCGTCCCCCAGTAGCGTGGTGAATCTGAGCCCAATACGGTTCAAAATATAGACGAAGGGATAAAAGATAGTCGAGACAAGGGCTACGGGTCTGGCGTAAAACAGAGCCAGGTTCTCTCCGTAGCGGGCAGCCAGACTCTTGGGAATAAACTCAGCCAAAACCAACGTTAAAAGTGTAACTACAATAGTGGCTATGGCCGCCCCCAGGTTTGTCCCCCACAGTGATACCGCTATCAGTGTTCCCAAAGTGGCTACGGCCGTCTCGAAGAAATTAATTCCTAGAAGGACAGTGGCCAGGAATTTCTCCGGGTGTTCCATAATCCTGGCTACTATTTTAGCGTTGGGATGGTCGCTGCGTATCAGGTGCTCGAGGCGGAGCTTTTGTATGCCGATAAACGCTGTCTCCGCGCTACAAAAAAATGCCGCGAGAAGGAGACAGGCAAAAAATAACACCACGAATAGTGTCTCAATGCCCATACGCTGTCATCCCTGTTTGTGCCTTTATCCGATTTAACATTTACCAGTCAATAATAGCAACTGAGTGTCGGTAGTGTCAAAAAGAAGGTCTATTCGGTTTTGGTTGATGGTGTCATTATCTTCTTAAGGTATTGGTTTTATATGATTTTGTTTTAACTCCATGCCCCTGTATCCCCCTTCCCTATGAGGGGAATAGACTGGAAATCCCCCTTGTCCCCCTTTGTCAAAGGGAGAGTGAGGGGGATTTGAACAGGGCGTTTAAGAGGGGCGTCAGCCCCTCTTTTTAAAAACATCTCCCCTTCCCCTTTAGGGGAAGGGGATTAAGGGGATAGGGTTGGTAAATCATTATTCTGCCATCTGCCGCTCATGCTATAATCCAGATGTATGAAAATCCTGGGTATCGAGACTTCCTGTGATGAGACTGCGGCGGCGGTAGTGGCTGATGGAGTTAGCATCCTGTCCAATCAGGTTGCCTCCCAGGTGGAAATTCACGCCCGTTACGGCGGGATTGTACCTGAGGTAGCCTCTCGCCAGCATATTCTGGCGATTATCCCGGTACTAAAGCAGGCAATGGCTGAGGCTAAGGTTACCTGGAGCGACCTGGACGGTATTGCGGTTACTGTTGGTCCTGGACTGGCGGGCTCATTGCTGGTGGGAGTCAATGCGGCTAAGGCAATCTCCTTAGCTCAGGGACTGCCGGTTACCGGGGTGAATCATCTGGAGGGTCACGTCTATGCTAACTGGCTGGTTGAGCATAGTCCTGATTTAACCCCCCGTTTTCCCCTGGTATGCCTCATTGTTTCCGGGGGGCATAGCGACCTGGTGCTGATGAAAGG